>NZ_JBSEFH010000020.1:0-121253 GCF_053570585.1 Pseudochelatococcus sp. B33
TGTCTCGACGGACGAGATCGTCGCCGCCATCGACGCGGTGGCGGCGGGGGGCACGTATTTCTCCGCCGGCGTCCAGGACGCCCTCCTGGAGCGCAGGGGCGCTCCGGCGTCGGCGGCGGCGCTGACGACCCGCGAACAGGACGTGCTGCTGCTCCTCGCGCAGGGGGCGAGCAACCGCGACGCGGCGCAGGCGCTCGAAATCTCCGAGCGGACGGTGGAAACGCATCGCAAGAACATCAAGAAGAAGCTCGGCATCGCGACGACGGCGGGCCTCATCCGCTACGCCATCGACAACGGCCTCGTGGGCAGAAAGGGCTGATCCCGCATTCCGGTTAGAGACAATTTGATGCTGCGGCGCGGTCAGAAGCCGTCCCGCAGATAGGCGCTCCATGCCGCGTCCGAGGGGAAGTGCAAGGGCGGCGTGATGTCATCGCGCAGCCGCCGTGTCTGGCGCAGCTCGTCCGCCGGCAGGGTGCCGTCCACCAGCCCCACTTGCTGGAACAGGCTCAGCGAGTAGCCCGGCACCCAGCGCCTGATGTCGTGCCACGGGACCGACAGGAAGCTCTCGGGTGCGAGGTTCATCAGCGTGGTCATGCAGCTTTCGCGCAGTGTCGAATAGAACCGCGGTCGCTCGTGAACCGCGTTGACGAACGCCAGAACCCGTTCGAAATACGCCCGCATGGCCTCGCGCGACGCAAGCACGGGATAGATCTGGATCTCGTCGGGCGGCACCCGCGCGAGCCGCTGCCAGAACAGGTCCCGCTCGGTGCCGAGCTCGGGGTAGATCTGCTCGTGTCGGAACAGGCCGGCCAGCGCGTCGAAACGGCCGCCCTTGACGCGGCGCGCCTCGATCGACACGACGACGTGCCGGCCGTCCGCGAAGCCGAAGGACAGCATGACATGCGCAAGGGCCTTCACCCCGCCGAAGGGCTGGATGATCAGGTCGACGCCCGTCAGTTGCGAGAGATCGAACGTGGCCGTGGTCCAGCGTGCTTCCGATGGCTCGCCTGGGCGATGCACCGCGTCCCGGAAGTTGACGATGGTGGCGCGCTCGCCGTCGATGACGACCGAGGCGCTCCTGCTCTGCAGGTCGATCCAGTCCCGCTCGACGGGCTCCTTGGCGAGATAGGCGGCGAGCAGCGCCGCGATGAGCGCCAGGGCGACCGCGCGCCGACGCCACAGCCATCCGCCGGGAATGAACCACAGCGCCCAGATGACGACGGGAAACGTCCAGCTGCCCGCCCTGCGCACCCAGTCGGGCCACCCGAGCCAGTAATGGATCGCCAGCGCGCAGAAAAGGCCGAGCCCCACCACGGCCACACCGAGCACGATGCGGCAGATTGCGGCCAGAACCCCGGTCGCGTTTCGCGTCATGGTCACCATCGGTCTCTCGTCGTTCGGACAGCGGAGGCCGATGTCGTGACACGTCTCCTCATCGCGGGCAAGTACGCCGTCAGCAGGTACGCCGTCGGCAATCCGACGGGGCCGAGGGTTCACGTTCGCGGGGCGGCTCAGTCACAGCCGGTTCGATTCGAACTCCGCGCAGGAATAGCCGAGCATCGACAGCCCCTCTTCGAGAAAGTCGCCGAGGAGCGGCGTGCCGAGCAGGTATTCGGCTGTGCGCCGATTGTGGGCGCGGGCGGCCTCGGCGCGCACGTTCGGCCAGTCCTCGGCCGCGTAGTCTTCCCGGCCGAGCCAGGCGAGCGCGACGAGATCGATCTGCTCGTCCTCCGACAGCGAGCGGATGAGGGAGGTCAGTTCCTCCTCCACGGGATCGTCCCCGTGGTCCTCCAGAACGCCGATGTCCCCGTCGTCGGTGGGGTTCGAGCCCGAGTCGGGATCCGTCACCTCGTCCTTGGCGTCGAATTCCCGCGCCTTGAGAATGATGAAGCAGACCTTCTCCGGAGAGATTGTCAGCAAGGGCCCGTCTTCGTTTTCGGTCCCTTCCGTCTGTCGCGATTTCGCCTGCATGTGACACCCCCTCCGCCGGAGCGGCCAACCGTTCTCCCACGAATGCTAGGCGAGGATCGGACAGGCAGTCGTTGAGGCAGGTCAACCTTTCGAGGCAAGCCCATCCTGCGCCAGCCGCCGCGTCCTTCACTATAGCAGATCGGCCGCGAAACGCGCGCGCCTTTCGGCCCGGCGGCCATGGCGCTCTCTCACGTGATCAGAATGGCGCGAATGTCGTTGACGTTGGTGAGGGTGGGGCCCGTGACCACGAGGTCTCCGATCGCCTCGAAGGCGGTGTAGCTGTCGTGGCCGGCGAGCAGGGCGCGCGGGTCGAGACCCGTCGCGCGGATGCGCGCGAGGGTGTCGGGCGTGACGATGGCGCCCGCCGCGTCGTCGATGCCGTCGATGCCGTCGCTGTCGCCGGCGATCGCCCACAGGCCGTCCCGGCCCTTGAGGGCGACGGCGAGGCTCAGCAGGAATTCCATGTTGCGCCCGCCCCGGCCGGCGGGGCCGGACCCGATCGAGACCGTGGTCTCGCCGCCAGACAGCAGCACCGCCGGCGCCTGCACCGGCAGGCCGTGGACCTGGGCCGATGTGGCGATCCCGGCCATCACCCGGCCCACTTCCCGCGCCTCGCCCTCCAGCGCGTCGCCGAGCACGAGCGGCGCGAGCCCCAGCTGCCGGGCCGCCTCGGCCGCCGCGTCGAGCGCCAGCCGCGGGGCGGCGATGATGCGCACGTCCGACGACAGTTCCCCAGCCGCTGGCGCGTCCTCCTCCGGTGCATCCTGGGCGTGGTCGATCACCGCCCGCGCGGCGGGGGGCAGGTCGAGCCGGTAGCGCGCGACGATCTCGCGCACCTCGGCGATGGAGGCAGGATCGGGCACCGTGGGGCCGGAGGCGATTTCGGACGGATCGTCGCCCGGCACGTCGGAGATGACGAGGGTGACGACCCTGGCCGGACGGGCGGCGCGCGCCAGCCCCCCGCCCTTGACGCGGGACAGGCGCTTGCGCACGGCGTTCATCTCCGCGATGGCCGCGCCGCTGGCGAGCAGCGCGCGGTTCACTGCCTGCTTGTCCGCGACGGTCATGTCGCCGGCGGGGGCGACCATCAACGCCGAGCCGCCGCCGGAGATCAGCGCCACCACGAGGTCGTCGGGACCAAGGCCCCGGACCGCGGCGAGGATTTTTTTGGCAGCCTCCGCGCTGCGTTCGTCCGGCACGGGATGCGAGGCCTCGACGATCTCGATGCGTCCCGCCGGCACGGCATGGCCGTAGCGTGTCACGACCACGCCGCCGAGATCGGCATCCGGCCAGGCGGCGTCGAGGGCCGCGGCCATGGCGGCGGAGGCCTTGCCCGCGCCCACGACGACGACGCGCCCGGCAGGCGGCGCCGGCAGATGCGCGAGGACCGCCCGTGCCGGGTCCGCGCTCGCGACGGCCGCGTCGAAGAGCTGGCGCAGCGCCTCTCTTGCCCGTTGATCGTTCCATCCCATGGTCATGTTCTCGTTCTCTGCAGCCGGATGAATATTAGGTGCCACGGACGGCGTCCGTCACCTCTTTTGTCGTCGCCGCGCCGCAGGCGTCCGGGCGCGGTGAATTCCCCTAGTAAATGGCGTTGCCCTTCGGCACTTCCGAACGCGGGCTGAGCAGGATGACGTGGCCGGCCTCGTCCTCGACGCCCAGTATCAGCACCTGCGACTGGAAGCCCGCGATATTGCGCGGCGGGAAATTGACGACGCAGACGACCTGCGTGCCGACAAGCGCATCGATGGCGTAGCTGGTGATCTGCGCGCTCGACCAGCGGATGCCGAGTTCGCCCAGATCGACGGCGATCTTGTAGGAGGGGTTGCGCGCCTTCGGGAACGGCTGCACCTCGACGATGCGCCCGACGCGGATGTCGAGGCTGGCGAAAACGTCGTAGGTGACTTCCGGCTTCGGTGCTGCGGAGGTCTGCGACATGGCGGTCTCCCAATCATCACATGACACAATAAAAACGCATCCCGGAGGCGGCGGGCGCTTCCGGGATGCGGCTATTTCAACGCGAAATCCGACGATCGCGCAATCCCTATTCCACGCCCTATTCCGCGGGCGAGGGCGCGCCGTGTTCCGCGCCGCCCGGCTTTTCCGTCCTGCGTCCGCCGAACAGGCGCATCACGAAGACGAAGAACACCGGCACGAAGAACACCGCGAGCAGCGTGGCCGAGATCATGCCGCCCATCACGCCGGTGCCGATGGCCTGCTGGCTGCCGGCGCTGGCGCCGCTGGCGATGGCGAGCGGCAGCACGCCGAGCGTGAAGGCGAGCGAGGTCATGATGATCGGCCGGAAGCGCAGATGCGCCGCCTCGATGGTGGCGTCGATCACCGATCGCCCTTCGGCGTAGAGGTCCTTGGCGAACTCCACGATGAGGATGGCGTTCTTGGCCGAGAGACCGATGATGGCGATCAGGCCGACCTTGAAGTACACGTCGTTCGGCATGTCGCGCAGCATCACCGCCGCCACCGCGCCGATGGCGCCGAGCGGCACCACCAGCATGACGGAGAGCGGAATGGACCAGCTCTCGTAAAGCGCGGCCAGGAACAGGAAGACGACCAGCACGCTCAACGCCAGCAGGAACGGCGTCTGCGAGCCGGACTGGATCTCCTGCAGCGACTGGCCGGTCCATTCGTAGCCGAAGCCTTCCGGCAACTCGGCGGCGAGCCGCTGCATCTCGGCGATGGCATCGCCCGACGAGTAGCCAGGCGCCGCCTCGCCCGAGATGCGGATGGAGGGATAGCCGTTGTAGCCGACCACCATCGCCGGCCCCTTGCGCCATTCGGCCATGGCGAAGGAGGACAGCGGCACCATGCCGCCATTGGCGTTGCGCACGTTGATGTTCAACAGGTCCACGACCTGCTTGCGCCGGTCCTGGTCCGCCTGCACGGTCACGCGCTGCATGCGCCCCACGTTGGGGAAGTCGTTGACGTAGGACGAGCCGAGGTTGGTCGAGATGGCGTGGTTGATGTCGGCGAAGGTGACGCCGAACGTGTTCGCCTTCTCGCGGTCGATGGTGATGTTCACCTGCGCCGCGTCCGGCAGTCCCTCGACGCGCACACCGGCCAGGATGGGGCTCGCCGCAGCGCCGTTCAGGAGCTGGTCGCGCGCCGCCGCCAGCGCCTCGAGGCCCTGGCCGCCGCGATCCTGCAGGCGGAACGAGAAGCCGCTCGTGGTGCCGAGCCCCTGGATCGGCGGCGGCGAGAGGCCGAAGGCGATGGCGTCGCGGATGCCGAAGAGCTGCATGTTCACGCGTCCGGCGATGGCATTGGCGGAATCCTCCGGCCCGCGCAGCGACCAGTCCTTGAGGGTGGCGAAGGCGAGCGCGGCGTTCTGTCCCGAGCCGTCGAAGCTGAAGCCGCTGATCACGATGAGGTTCTCGACCGCCTCTTCGCCCTCGAAGATGGTCTCGACGGTGCGGATAACCTCCATCATGCGGTTGTTGGTCGCCTCGGGCGGCCCCTGCATGCTGATGATGATGTACCCCTGATCCTCGTTGGGCAGGAAGGCCGAGGGCAGTTGCACGAACAGATAGCCGAGCCCCGCGAACAGCACCGCGTAGATCACCATGAACCGGACGGCCCGGCGCACCAGAAACCCGACGATGGCCTGGTAGCCGCGCGCGGTGCGGTCGAAGGTGCGGTTGAACCAGCCGAAGAAGCCGCGCTTCTCCTCGTGATGGCCCTTGGCCACCGGCTTCAGCAGGGTCGCGCACATCGCCGGCGTCAGCGACAGCGCCAGCAGCGCCGAGAACAGGATCGACACCACCATGGTGAGGCTGAACTGGCGGTAGATCACGCCCACCGCGCCGGGGAAGAAGGCCATCGGCACGAACACCGCGGTGAGCACCAGCGTGATGCCGATGATCGCCCCGGTGATCTGCTTCATCGCCTTGCGCGTGGCCTCGCGCGGCGGAAGCCCTTCCTCCGACATGATGCGCTCGACGTTTTCCACCACGACGATGGCGTCGTCGACCAGGATGCCGATGGCGAGCACCATGGCGAACATGGTCAGCACGTTGATGGAGAAGCCCGTCGCCAGCATGACGGCGCAGGTGCCCAGAAGCGCGATGGGAACGACGATGATCGGAATGAGCGTGTAGCGGAAGTTCTGCAGGAACAGGAACACCACCACCAGCACCAGCCCAACGGCTTCGAGCAGCGTGTGGAACACCTTCTCGATCGACACCTCCACGAACGGCGCCGTGTCGTAGGGGATGCCCCATTCCAGGTTGGCGGGGAAGAAGCGCCCGAGCTCCTCCATGCGGTTGCGGATCGCCTCCGAGGTCGCCATGGCGTTGGCGCCGGGCGCGAGCTGCACGCCGATGGCGGCGCTCGGATTGCCGTTGAGGCGCGACGAGAAGTTGTAGTCCTGGCCGCCGACCTCGACGCGTGCCACGTCGCGCAGCCTGACCGACGAGCCGTCCGGGTTGGCGCGCAGCACGATGGCGCCGAATTCCTCCGGCGAGGTGAGCTGGCCGCGCACCAGGACGGTGGCGGAAATCTGCTGGTCGATGGGGTTCGGCTGCGCGCCGATGCGCCCGGCCGACACCTGCGCGTTCTGCGCCTGAATCGCGTTGGTGATGTCGGTGGTCGAGAGCTTGAGGCCGATGAGCTTCTCCGGATCGATCCAGATGCGCATGGAGCGCTCGGCGGCGAAGAGCTGCGCCTTGCCGACGCCGGGCACGCGGCGGATTTCGCTCAGCACGTTGCGGGTCAGGAAGTCACCGAGGCCGATGGCGTCGGTCGAGCCGTCGAGGGAGGTGAGCGTGATCACGAGCAGGAAGCCGGCGCTCGCCTGCTCCACCTGGATGCCCTGCTGGGCGACGGCCTGCGGCAGGCGCGGCTCGACGCGCCGCACCCGGTTCTGCACCTCCGTCGAGGCGAAGTTCACGTCGGTGCCGGGCGCGAAGGTCGCGGTGATCTGCACGGCGCCGGTGCTGTCGGACGTCGATTCGTAGTAGAGCAGGCCCTGAACGCCGTTCAGTTCCTCCTCGATGAGCCTGGTGACGCTCTCGTAGATCTGGTCGGGCGAGGCGCCCGGATAGGCCGTCGTCACCTCGACCTGCGGCGGCGCCACCTCGGGATACTGCGACACCGGCAGCAGCGGGATGGCGATCGCGCCGGCGAGGATCAGGAATATCGCCACCACCCAGGCGAAGACGGGGCGGTCGATGAAGAAACTGGGCATGTCTGGCGCTCCTTGCTGGCGCTCCTCACTGGCCATCCGCGGCGGAGGCGGACGCCGGCGCGGGCGTGGGCGTCGCCGACGCGGTTTCCGGCTTCCAGTCCTGCGGCGCGATGGGCGCGCCGGGGCGGATCTTCTGGAAGCCCTCGACGATGACCTTGTCGCCGGGCTTCAGCCCCTCGCTGATCACCCAGCGCTCGCCGACGACGCGGCCCGTCTGCACCGGCCGCACCGCGACCTTGGAGTCCCCATCGACCACATAGATGAGCGCCTGCCCGCCGGTGTCGCGCTGGACGGCCTGCTGCGGCACCGCGATCGCGGCGGTCTCCACGCCCTGCTCGATCTGGATGCGCACGTACATGCCGGGTAGCAGATCGTCGCTCGGGTTGGGGAACTGGCCGCGCATGGTCACCTGGCCGGTGGTGGCGTCCACGGTCACTTCCGCGAACAGCAGGCGGCCGATATGGTCGTAGGGCGTGCCATCGTCGAACAGCAGGCGCACGGGCACCTCGGTTTCGTTGGCCCCGGTCAGCCTGCCGGCTGCCGCCGCGCGGCGCAGGTTGAGCAGTTCGTTCACGGACTGGGTGAAGTCGGCGTAGATCGGGTCGAGCTGCTGGATGGTGGCGAGTATCTCCGGCGTGCCGGCGCCGACGAGCGCGCCCTCGGTGATCAGCGCGCGGCCGATGCGACCGCTGATCGGCGCCTTCACGTCGGCATATTCCAGGTTGAGCTTCGCCGTCGCCAGCGCGGCCCTGGCCGAGGCGACATCCGCTTCGGACTGGGCGAGAGCGGCGACGCTGTTCTCCAGCGCCTGGGTGCTGGCGACGTTGCGTGCCTGCAGTTCCTTGCTGCGGTTGGCCTGCTGCTGGGCCTGAAGCCGCGTCGCCTCGGCGCGCTTCAGTGTCGCCTCGGCGCTCTCCACCTGCAGACGGAACGGCTCGGGATCGATGCGATAGAGGACGTCGCCCTCGTTCACATGGCTGCCCTGGGTGAAGACCCGTTCGATCACGATGCCCGACACCCGCGGCCGCACTTCGGCGATGCGGGTCGGCGTCACGCGGCCGGGCAGTTCGTTGACGATCGGGATGGCCTCCGACTTCACGGTCACGATGCCGACGGGCATTGGCGGCATGGCGGGCGGTCCGCCGCTCTGCTGTTGCTGCTGGCTCTCGTCCGAGCACGCGGCGAGGGCGAGCGGGGCCATCAGCGACATGCCGACGAGAAAGGCCCTGAGTGACGAGGGGACTTGCATGAATCAGTCCTCGGTTTCATTCACTGGTTGAAAGGTGACGACGGTCGAGGGACCGTCGGAATATGTCGTGCCGGGGCGTCCCGTCCATTCCGCCGGCGCGGACCGCTGTTCCCCGGCGTAGAGCCCGGCCGGGGAGGACGCCGAAGGCTCCCGGATCGGCGCGGTCTCGCGAGGGGGCCCGGGATCCTGCTCCGCCAGCCAGCCGATATCGGCCAGAAGCGCCTCTCTCTCGCTCTCCCGCCAGGACTGGTAGCCGAGCCATTCGAGCTGGGCGAGCCCTTCCGTCGCCAGAAAGGCGAGCAGCGCCCCGCGCGGCTTCCGCGATGTCGTGCGCAGATTGTCGATGATGAGATCGAACAGCTCCAGCAACGGCTTGCGCAGGTCCGGATCGTTCGTCATGGCCGCGCACAGGCTGGTCGTGACCGCCCGTTCCTCGTCCGTGAGGTTGCGCACCGCCTCGATGCGCGCCCGGATGCATCTGCCGGGCGAGGAGGTGCCGTCGAGACGTTCGGCCAGTTCCTCGATCTTGCGCCGGTGAGTGCCGATGCTGCGCTCGATCAGCGCCTTGATGAGCTCCTGCTTGGATTTGTAGTCGTACAGCACGCGCGCCTTGCTGATGCCGGCCTCCCGCGCCACGGCGCCGAGCGTCATCTGTCCCGCGCCGTCGCGCAGAACCACGGCCTGGGCCGCGTCGAGCACCTGCTCGCGTGTGATTGTCCGATGCCGGGCCATTCCATGTCCTCAGTCAGGGGGTCGAAAGCTGCGCCGCATGCCCGTCCGGGCGGCAGGCCGGGCCGAACGGGCGAGGCCGGACCGGTGCCGTGCCCGGGGCGGAGATTTCCGACCGAACGGTTATTATTATGCGCGCATCGAGAGTCAAGCACGCGTCCGCCGTCGACGGACGCCGGTGTGCGCTGCAACACGGAGCGGCGGGGCGGGAGGGAAGTCCCTTGCCGCCTTCGCCTTCACGCGCCCAGTGCCTCGAGCTCGGTGATGAAGCCGTCGATGATGTTGAGGCCGTACTGCCAGAAGGCGGGATCGCCCGCATCGAGGCCGAAGGGCGCGAGCAGTTCCCGGTAGCCCTTCGATCCGCCGGCCGACAGCAGCGCGAAATATTGCTCCACGAAGCCGTCCTCGGCCTTCTGGTACACCCCGTAGAGCGAGTTCACCAGGCAGTCGCCGAAGGCGTAGGCGTAGACGTAGAACGGCGTATGGATGAAGTGCGGGATGTAGGTCCAGAACGTCTCGTAGCCGGGGTTGAGGCGGATCGCCGGCCCGAGGCTCTCACCCTGCACCGAAAGCCACAGATCGTTGATCTGTCCGGTGGTCAGTTCCCCCTCGCGGCGCGCGGTGTGCACCTTGCGCTCGAACTGGTAGAAGGCGATCTGCCGCACCACGGTGTTGATCATATCCTCCACCTTGGTGGCGAGCAGCACCTTGCGCTGCACCGGATCCGTCGTGGCGGCGAGGAGCTTGCGGAAGGTCAGCATCTCGCCGAACACGGAAGCCGTTTCGGCCAGCGTCAGCGGCGTCGGCGCCATCAGCGCGCCGTTGTCCGCCGCGAGCACCTGGTGGACGCCGTGCCCGAGTTCGTGCGCCAGCGTCATCACGTCGCGCGGCTTGCCGAGGTAGTTCAGCAGCACGTAGGGATGGGCGGAGGGCACGGTGGGGTGCGCGAACGCGCCCGGCGCTTTGCCGGGCCGGGTGGGGGCGTCGATCCAGCGGCGGTCGAAGAACCGGCCCGCGATGTCGGCCATGAGGGGCGAGAAGTCGCCGTAGGCGTCGAGCACGGTGCTGCGCGCCTCGTCCCAGCCGATGACGCGGTTGTCCGTTTCCGGCAGCGGCGCGTTGCGGTCCCAGTTCTCCAGCACGTCCTTGCCGAGCCAGCGCGCCTTGAGCTTGTAATAGCGGTGCGACAGGCGCGGATAGGCGGCGCGCACGGCCTCGACGAGCGCCTCCACCACCTCGCGCTCGACCCTGTTGGCGAGGTGGCGCGAATCGGCGATGTCCCTGAACCCGCGCCAGCGGTCGGAGATTTCCTTGTCCTTGGCGAGCGTGTTGGTGATCAGGGTGAAGACGCGCGCATTCTGGGTGAACACCTTGGCGAGCGCCTCGCTCGCGTCCCTGCGCAGCGTCTCGTCGGGGTCCTGGAGCTTGTCGAGCGTCTCCTCGAGCGTCAGCGACTTGCCGCGCAGGTCGAAGCGCAGCGAGGCCAGCGTTTCGTCGTAGAGGCGGTTCCAGGCGCCGCGTCCGGTGACGGACTTTTCGTGGAACAGCTTCTCGATGGCGTCGTCGAGCTGGTAGGGCTTGTCCTTCGCCAGATCCTCGATCCACGGCCGCCAGCGCGACAGCGGCGCATGGCTCGTCGCTTCCGCCAGCAGCGCGTCGTCGAGGCGGTTCAGTTCGAGCGGGAAGAACAGCAGATCGGAGCTGATGGCCGTGAGCTTGTCCTGCGTGTCGCCATAGAACTTGGCGCGCGCGGGGTCGGTTGTGTCGCCGGCGTAGACGAGGCTGGCGAAGGAGATGAGCCGGCCGAGCAGGTCTTCGAGCGCCTCGTAGCGGGCGACGGCCTCGCCCAGCGATTCGCTCGGATCGTCCCCGCGCAGCAATCCGTCGAGCTTGCCCGCGTAGTCCTGCCGGAACGCGGCTGCCTGCGCCTGGGCCTGCGCGAGGTCGGCGGAGAATTCGGGCGCGTCGATGCCGGCGTAGAGGTCGCCGAGATCCCATTCCGGCAGACCCGCCAGGGAGGAGGGCAGACCGGCGCCGGAGGCGGACGTCCCGGCGGCGGCCGGGGTAGGGGCCATGATCCCGTTCCGGATGGCGAAAGATGCGGTCTTCGAAGGCATGACGACTCTCCGTTCGGGCGGCTATGCGGATCTCGGAATGAACAAATTCACACTGAATCATTCCACATGGAAGAACGGCCTTAGCCGACTTACCCACATGAAATCACAGGTGTTTGGCTCGGAATGGTGAATGCGCGATTCACCTTAGTCCACGATCGGTATATAGGCAACGGAAGCGGCATTTCGATACTTTACCGAAAAGTTAAGAATTTCTGCTCTGATGGGGACAGGGTGGTGTCGTTGCCTGCTGTTGCGATCGGGCACGCGGATGCGGATGGCATCCTGGACGCCCCGATGGCCGTCCGGTGTGGCCGGCGGCACTTCGGTTATACGCCCGTGGACGTGGAAGCTTCGTGGAACGGAGCCATGCTGGCGCGGGCGAATGCGGAGGACTTGCGGATATGGCACGGGTTGGCCGGATCGGAGAGGCGGGGCGCGGGCGAGCGAGCAGGGCGACGCTGTCCGGAGCCGCGGCCGTTGCCGTCTTCATGTCTCTTGTCACGCCCACTTTCGCGGGCTCTCCGCCGGCGGCGTCTCCGGCTGCGCCGGGCGTGGACCCGGTCGTCACCGGTTCCATCGATTCGCGCGTGGACATGCCCCGGCCGCCTGGCAGCATAGCCGTCGGCGAGGATAGCCTGCTGCCCTCCACCGCTCATTACAGCGTGAAGGAAGAGCCTGCGTTCAGCGGCGCGCTGAACGAGATAGGCATGCCCCTGCCCGGCCTGCCGCCACCCGTCGACATTCCCGCCCCGGACCTGACGACGCTCATCGGCGTGCGGCTGCTGGGCGACGAGAACACGCTCGGCTCCACGTTGCCGCGCCTGCAGCGCGAGGCGGTCGTCAGGGCCTACGAACAGCGCGGCTTCGCGCCGTTCTGGATCGAGGACGGCGCCTGGAACGCTGCCGCCCGTGCCGCCTTGGACGTGCTGGCGGACGCGGACACCCACGGCCTGTCGCCGGCGCGCTACGCCGTTCCCGCCATCGTTCCCGATCGGCTGGAGGCGCTGGCCGGGGCCGACACGGCGCTCTCCGTGGCCGTTGCCGGCTATGCCCGCGACGCGCGCGGGGCGCGCATCGATCGCAACAAGATCGGCGCCCTCGCCATGCCGAAGCTCGACCTGCCGGAGGCGGACGCGGTGCTGGAGGCGGTCTTCGCAGCCGGCGACAAGGCGGACGAGGCGCTTTCCGTCTACCATCCGCGCGCGCCACAGTACTACGCGCTGCGGCAGAAGCTGATCGAGCTGCGCGGCGGACGCGAACGGACGCCCGCGCCGATGGCGCGCGTCCCGGACGGTCCGACGATCACCATCGGCATGCGCGACGAGCGCGTGCCGCTGATCCGGGCGCGTCTCGGCCTCACGCCGGCCGACGACGAGGAGGATGCGCGCGTCTACAGCGCGCGGCTGGCCGAGGTGGTGGCGGAGTTCCAGAAGGAGCACGGCCTGCCCGGGAACGGCGCGCTGAATCGCCGCACCGTGCTGGCGCTCGCCGGGGTGGGGGATGCTGCGGTGCCGGTCGGGCGCGTCATCGACACCGCCCGCCTCGAGGCCGCGATCCGCGTCAACATGGAGCGCTGGCGCTGGTTCCCGCACGATCTCGGCGAACGCCACGTCCTGGTGAACATTCCCGAGCAGGACGTCAAGGTCGTGGAGGCGGGCCGGACGATCCACCGCACGCGCGGCGTCATCGGCAAGCTGGCGACGCCGACGCCGGTGTTCTCCGACGTCATGGCCTATATCGTCCTCAATCCCTCCTGGTATGTGCCGCCGTCGATCCTCAAGTCCGAGTTCCTGCCCGGGCTCGCGCGCGATCCGCAATACGCCGCCAGGCGCGGCTACGAGGTGATCCGCCAGGGGAACACCATCAGCGTGCGGCAGCCGCCCGGCGCCAGCAACGCGCTCGGGCGCGTCAAGTTCATGTTCCCCAACGATCTCGCCATCTACCTGCACGACACGCCCAACCGCGGGGTGTTCCAGCGCAAGGAGCGGGCGCTGAGCAACGGCTGCATCCGGGTGGAGAATCCGATGAAGCTCGCGGAGGTTGTGGTCGGCAACGGCTGGACCGAGGACCGCCTCAGCCGCCAGATCGGCGGCCGCGAGCGCAGCCTGCGCCTGGAGACGCCGCTGCCGATCCATCTGACGTATTTCACACTGACTGTTGATTCAGAAGGAAAAATCAGTACACTGCCCGACGTGTACGGTTACGATCAACGGTTGAAGGCGGCGCTCGACGGCTTTGATAAAAAAGGCGTCGGCCTGTAATCGCGTATAGTTTGGCGCAAATCTGTGCATTTTACGCTGTTTCCTGTGTGCAACAGGTTGATGATTTTTTCGTCTACAGCTAACCTCGCGTTAACGCATCTCAGCAAGAGTGGGATGATCGGGGGCGGGCTTCGCCTCCCTCATCACGATCCATCGTAACGACGGCCGCCGCGCATCGCCGGGTGGTTGTGCAACGGGCGAGTATTCTTTTGCATTCGACGCGCACACGGCTGAGGCCACGTTTCAACGGCTGGATTGCCCTGACCATTCCTTCGCCGGGTGGGAGGGGAGCGGCGTCCCGTTCATCCTGGCTTCGGAGCGCCCTGCTGGGGTGTCTCGGCGTTACGACCGCCCTCGGCGCGCTGCTCGCCGGCACGAGCGGGCTGCAGAACGCCATTGCCAACGGCGACACCCGCACGCTGTCCCTCTACCACGCCCACACCCGCGAATCGCTCACCGTCACCTTTCGCCGCAACGGCCGCTACGACCGCGCCGAGCTGCAGAAACTGAACTGGTTCCTGCGCGACTGGCGCAACGACGAAGCCGTTTCCATGGACCCGAAGCTGTTCGACATCGTCTGGGCGGCGCAGCGGGAAGCGGGCTCGCGTGGCACGGTGCGCGTGCTGTCGGCATACCGTTCGCCCAAGACGAACGCCATGCTCCGCCGCCGGTCCAGCGCCGTGGCGAAGAACAGCCAGCACATGCAGGGCAAGGCGCTCGACTTCTCGCTGCCGGATGCGGACATGGGCAAGGTGCGCGCCATCGGCATGCGCCTGCAGCGCGGCGGCGTGGGCTATTATCCGAACGTTCCGTTCGTCCATCTCGATTCGGGGTCGGTCCGCTCCTGGCCCCGCATGCCGCGCAACCAGCTCGAGCGGCTGTTCCCGGACGGCCGCACGGTCCACCTGCCGGCCGACGGCAAGCCGCTGCCCGGCTATGAGGCGGCGAGGCAGACGATCCTCGCGCGCGGCGATCTGGTGCCCGGCGTCAGCGCCGCGGTCGTGGCGGAAGCGGCGCGCCAGCCCGAGCGGCGGCGCAGCCTCTGGGCGACGCTTTTCGGCGGTGCCGACGAAGCGGAGGACGCCGACGTCGTCGACACCTCCGCACGCCGCCAGGTGGCTGCGCGCAGCAACACGCAGCAGCGGCAGCAACAGCAGCAGGTCGCCGTGGCGGACGATGACGACAGCGATCCGCGGCGCTTCTTCCTGCGCGAGAACCGGAACACGGCCGCCAACACGCGTCCGGCGGCGCAGGCTCCGGCTGCTCCCGCGCCTGCCCCTGCCCCTGCCGCTCCTCCGCCTGCTCCCGCGCCCGCCGCTGCTGCCGCATCTATCCCGGCTTCCGCGCCTGCCCCGGCTCCTGCTCCTGCCGCCGCGCCGCAGGCGACGACCACCGCCGCGCCGGGCAGGCCCGTCCAGATCCTGCCCGACGTGCCGCCGCCTCCCGCGCCCCAGACGCCCGACAAGCTGTTCGACGGCCCGATGCCGGTCGCGCGGCCTGCGGCTCCCGCTCCAGCCCCGGTGCCCACGCTCACCCCCGTCGTCCCGACTGCCGAACCGCCGGCGCCGGAACCGGCCAACGCGCTTCCGGCGCTGATCGCCGCGCTGCCGCCGGCCCGACCCGGCGCGCCCGCGCCTGAGCCTGAGGTCCCGACGGTCATGGCGGCGGTCGGCCTGCCGGCCATCCCCGCGCCACCCTCGCGTCCGCCGGAACTCGCGCCCGTTGCGGGCGGGGATCGGGATGCGCTGGCTGCCATCGCGGCTGCCTCGGGCGCGTGGGGCGGGGGACAGGCCGATGCCACCATCCAGACTGCGGCGCTGGCCTATGCGCCCGCACCCGGGGCCGTTACCCCGCCGCTGCCGCCGGCGCGGCCGCATCAGGCTGTCGCTGCCGCCGCTCCCGTAGCCGCCGCTCCCGCTTCTGCCATGCGGTTGTCGCCGTCGCTGCCGCCCGAGGCCGTAAACGACGAGCGGCGGGCGCTGACGCAACTATTCGCCAGTGTGGCGACGGAGGCCAAGCCTTCGCCGAGCGCCAGGGTGCGCACCGCCAAAGTGGTGGCCGCCGCGCCGCCGGCCCGCTCGCCTGCCCCCGTCCCGGCAGCTCCGCCGGCGGTCGTGGTGCAGATGGAGTTCACGCGCAGCAACAGCGTCACGGACCTCTCGACGGACAGCTTCAGCGGCCCCGCCGTGAAGCCGCTGCCCGTCGCCCGCTTCGGCCAGTAGAACGCCACGATACGCGGGCGGACTCGCCGCCGGTCGATCGATGCGGGCCGGCACAACGCCTCATGCCAGACGAAAACGCACCGCCCATATGCTCATGGGCGGCGCGTTAAGCATTATGATCATATAGAGCGGCCCGCGCGGGGCGCATGGATTCCCGCGCCGCACGGACTGGCCCAATCCTCAATGAGCCATGCTCATTGAGAGCCGGTCCTACGCGTCGTCGCGCGGCTTCAGGATCTGGCGACCGCGATAGAGGCCGGTCTTGAGGTCCACGTGGTGCGGACGACGCAGTTCGCCCGAGTCCTTGTCCTCGACGTAGGTGGGGTTCGCCAGCGCATCGGCGGAACGACGATGGCCGCGCTTTGCCGGCGAGGTTTTTCTTTTTGGAACGGCCATGGTTCAACTCCGATCAATGGCGAGTGCACGGCGAAACCGGGCGCAACCCATCCGTGCTCAAATTTCAATGGGATGCGGGCTTCTACTCGATTCTGCCCCGCTTGGCTAGTCATTTTTTGGCGCGCGCCTTGCCGGGAGCGCGTTGCCGGCGGCCGGGCTCGGCCCCGGGGTGTTGTCAGGCGCTCTTGCCCGGAGGGGCGAGGCAGCGCGTGTCCTCGTTCGGCATCCGCGCGAGGATGTTATTGGCGGTGCGGGCGTGAAAGCGGCTCGGCTTCGCCGGGTCGCGCTGGCGCGGGTTGGGGAGGGCGGCGGCGAGCAGGGCCGCCTCGCGGCGGGTGAGGTTGGCGGCGTCCTTGCCGAAGTGGCGCCGGGCGGCGGCCTGCGCGCCGAACACGCCCTCGCCCCATTCGGCGACGTTGAGATAGTTCTCCATCATGCGCCGCTTCGACCAGATGATGTCGGCGTAGAGCGACAGCGGCAGTTCGGCGCCCTTGCGCAGATAGGACCGGCCCGGCCACAGCACCAGATTCTTGACCGTCTGCATGGGGATGGTGGACGCGCCGCGCGACGGGCCGCCGTCGCCCGCGCTGTCGATGACCTGCCGCAGGGCGCTCCAGTCGACGCCGCCGTGCAGGCAGAAGCGCGAATCTTCCGCCGCGATCACCGCCTGCGCCAGCGCGGGCGAGATCGCATCGAGCGGCGTCCACTGCTGATCCACGGGTTGGAGCGTGAGCCAGCGGCCGATCATCAGCGTCGAGACGGGCGGCACGAAGCCGTAAAGCGCCAGCAGCGCGAAGGGCAGTGCCGCGACGAGCAGCAGGATCAGGACGAGACGGCGCACGAGCCGCCCCAGCCACGCGAACGACAGGCGCGGGGTGTCGGCGATCCTGTGTCGCGTCGACCGGCGTGTGGTTGCCATGGCCCCCCAGGCGGTTTCTGCACGGCGCCCCAAACTCAATGCGCCCCCCCGCTGCCTCCCTCATGCCTCCCGCGCGCCGCGTCCACGACGGGGGACACCCCATATGGACACGGACCGCCGAAGCTGAGAGAAGTAAGACGGTTTCCTTGCCGGGCAGGCGCGGCACTCTTTCCCGGATGCGGCGGGATGATAGCGCGTACAGGCCGAGGTTGTGAAGCCGGTTGAGGGCGCGGGGGGCGCGCACGCGCCGGGAACTGGGGAAAGACAGGGGCATGGAAGTGCAGGCGACGCATATCATAGGGACGGATCTCGATCCCGAGGCGGCGTTCCAGCGGCGTCTCGCCGCCGTCGCCTTGGCCGTGGAAGGACGCCTCGCGGCGCTGCTGGACGATGCGCCGCGCCGCGGCGAGACGGCGCGGCCGGCGCGCCTCGTCGCCGCCATGCGCCACGCCATGCTCGGCGGCGGCAAGCGGCTGCGGCCGTTCCTGGTCATCGAGACGGCGGCGCTGTTCGACGTGCCGTTCGCCCACGCGCTCAACGCCGCCTGCGCGCTCGAGCTCGTCCACGGCTACTCGCTGGTCCACGACGACCTGCCGGCCATGGACGACGACGACCTGCGGCGTGGCCGCCCCACGGTGCACAAGGCCTATGACGAGGCGACGGCCATTCTGGCAGGCGACGCGCTGCTGACGCTCGCGTTCGACGTCGCCGCCGATGAGACGAGCCACGCCGATCCGGCGGTGCGGACGGCGCTGGTGCAGGGGCTGGCGCGCGCCGCCGGCGTCGGCGGCATGGTCGGCGGCCAGATGATGGATCTGGCGGCGGAAGGCCGCTACGGCGAGGTGCTGCTCGACGAGGCGCGCGTGCGCCGGCTTCAGGCCATGAAAACCGGCGCCCTGTTCGCTTTCGCGGTCGATGCCGGGGCGACGATCGGCCGGGCGCCGGTTGCCGGACGGCAGGCGCTCGGCGCCTACGGCCGGGCCGTCGGCGCGGCCTTCCAGGTGGCCGACGATCTGCTCGATCTCGAATCGAGCACCGAAGCGCTCGGCAAGCGTGCGGCCAAGGACGCCGACAAGGGCAAGGCGACGCTGGCCGCGGTGCTGGGGCTGGAGCGCGCGCGCCAGGAGCGCGACACGCTGGTGGAGGCCGCCATCGGCGCGCTGGCCTCCTTCGGCGCGAAGGCCGACATCCTGCGCGCCGCCGCCCGTTTCACGGCATCGCGAAAATTCTAAGGGCTGCCGGCGGGGACCGCGTCGATGTTCCGCCGCTGCGGCAGGTCCAAAAAATCAGCGCCGGCAAAAATCAGCGCCGGATGGCGGTGATATAGGTCGGCTTGCGTCCCTCGCGGAACGCCTTCTGCTCGTAGCGGGTGCTGAGCCAGCCGTCCCACGGCTGGCGCCAGTCGTCGGCGCGTTCGGCCTGCCAGACAAAGTCCGGCGAGCGGTCGAGGCGTGCCAGCGTCCAGGCAGCGTAATCGTCGATGTCGGTGGCGAATCGCAGCACGCCGCCCGGGCGGATCACCCGGCCGAGCATTGCCAGCGTGGCGTCGGAGACGATGCGCCGCTTGCGGTGACGCCGCTTGGGCCATGGATCGGGGTAGAGGATGAAAACTTGCCCGATGCTCGCAATCGGCAGGCGGGCGAGGAGCGGGATCGCGTCCGCGTCGTGCAGGCGCACGTTGCGGATGTCCGCGTCCTCGACGCGCGCCAGAAGCTTGGCCATGCCGTTGATGAAGGGCTCGCAGCCGATGATGCCGACGTGCCGGTGCGCCAGGGCCTGCGCCGTGAGGTGCTCGCCGCCGCCGAAGCCGATTTCGAGCCACACGTCGTCCACGGGTCCGGCGAACAGGCCGGCGGGGGCGAGCGGCCCGCTTTCGGGCAGCCGCAGCCGCGGCAGCAGATCGCTGACGAGGTCGGCCTGCCGGTCGCGCAGGCGCTTGCCCTTGCGCCGCCCGTAGAAGGCGCCGGGACGGGGGCCTGAAGGACCGTCTCCCCCCGCCGTGGCGGAGGGATCATCGGATGCGATCATCGTGAAAAGCGACCGTTGAAAAAATCAGCCGAGTGCCGCGCGCAGCGCGTCGACGAGGTCGATGCGCTCCCAGGAGAAGCCGCCGTCCGCCTCCGGCGCGCGGCCGAAGTGGCCGTAGGCGGCGGTGCGGGCGTAGATCGGCCGGTTGAGCGACAGGTGCTCGCGAATGCCGCGCGGCGACAGGTCGACGATGTTGAGCAGCACGTCCTCCAGCTTCGCCTCGTCGACGCGGCCGGTGCCGTGGGTGTCGACGTAGAGCGACAGCGGCTGCGCCACGCCGATGGCGTAGGAGAGCTGGATGGTGACGCGGTCGGCGAGATCGGCGGCGACCACGTTCTTGGCCAGATAGCGGGCCGCGTAGGCGGCGGAGCGGTCGACCTTGGTCGGGTCCTTGCCCGAGAAGGCGCCGCCGCCGTGGGGCGACGCGCCGCCGTAGGTGTCGACGATGATCTTGCGGCCGGTGAGGCCGGTGTCGCCGTCCGGCCCGCCGATCACGAACTTGCCGGTGGGGTTGACGTGCCAGACCGTGCCCGCGTCGATCCAGCCGTCCGGCAGGGCCTCGCGCACGTAGGGCTCGACGATGGAGCGCACGTCGTGCGAGCTCAGCGTCTCGTCGAGATGCTGGGTCGAGACGACGATCTGCGTGACGCCGACCGGCTTGCCGTCGGCGTAGCGCACCGTCACCTGGCTCTTGGCGTCCGGGCCGAGCACGCCCGATTCGCCGGAGCGGCGGGCATCGGACAGGCGCTTCAGGATCTTGTGGGCGTAATAGAGCGGCGCGGGCATGAGCTCCGGCGTCTCGCGGACGGCGTAGCCGAACATGATGCCCTGATCGCCCGCGCCCTCGTCCTTGTTGCCCGCGGCGTCGACGCCCTGGGCGATGTCGGCCGACTGGGCATGCAGCAGCACCTCGATGTCGGCGTCCCTCCAGTGGAAGCCGTCCTGCTCGTAGCCGATGTCCTTGATGGCGAGGCGCGCGAGATGGGTGATGTAGTCCGCGGTGATCTCGGTCGGGCCGCGCACCTCACCGGCGATCACCACCCGATTGGTGGTCGCAAGCGTCTCGCAGGCGACGCGCGCTTCCGGCGCCGCGGACAGATAGGCGTCGACGACGGTGTCGGAAATGCGGTCGCACACCTTGTCCGGATGGCCCTCGGAAACCGATTCACTGGTGAAAAGATAGTTGAGACGCGACACGATCCAATATCCCTGTTGCCTGACGTTGTCCCTTGCGCACGACCCCGAAAAGCGGCTGTCGCCTTCCGGAAAGGTCACGCACAAACTTGGATAGAGCCGCCCGACCGTCCGGAGGGAGCAAGGCCGCCCTAGAGCGTGTTCCGATCAGACGGAACCGTCTGATCGACAACAATCCGCTCAAAATCAAAAACTTAGAGCATGTCGTCGTTTCCATGAAACGACGACATGCTCTAAGGGGATACCACCGGGCCGCATCAGTCCGACCGTGCCGCGGACCAGCGCGCAGGGCGGATCCGGTGTGGCGGAAAGACAGCCTCTGGTCTCCTCAAAGATTTCGACTCTTGGCAGTATGTGGCGGTGGGGTCAAGCCGGGATATCGAACTCGTTCTCTAAAAAGAACGGAGCTATGTCAAAAATATCACCCTTCGTCGGCGGTCGGAAGGATATCCCGCGCTCCGGCGATGGATTCCGCCAGTTCGATGATTCGGCGGCGCACGCCCGGATCCTCGATGCGCAGGAATGCGCGCATCAGCCGCAGCCCCTCGTCCGTGGAGGCGGTTTCGCCCCCCGTGTAGGGAGGGGGTGGGGCCTCGGCGAAGCCCGGCGCGCTGGGGACCGCTTCCTGCAGTCCTTCGAAGAAGTATCCCACGGGCACGCCAAGAGCGGCGCCGATCTGCTGCAACCGACTGGCGCTGATGCGGTTCGTGCCCTTTTCGTACTTCTGGATCTGCTGAAACGTGACGCCGAGAGCGCCGCCCAGCTTTTCCTGGCTTATGCCCAATACCTGGCGCCTGGCCTTGACGCGGCTGCCGACATGTCTGTCGACCTTGTTCGCGTTATTCGTCACATGTGCCTCTCGAAGAAAAACGAAGCGGAGAGGGTCGACATCATCTGAAACTAGCCCGATTCCAATTGCGGGTACATTGCGCTTTTCTAGGGAAACGCCTATTGCCCCCAGGATGTAACCTGCCTTGCCGCAACGCAGCCATGCCTCGGAATCGCCGTCCGATCACGGCACATTCGCTCCTTTTGACTGTCATGGAAATGCGACATTAACGCGGCAGGCGAGCAAATGGTTCCAATCGCGATACATAACGTACATAACGCACCTCACACATGCCGTGCATGTGCATAACACATTATGTACATCGTGTGGCGAAGTTACCATCCAACTTAATACCGGCATGCGCCTGGAGCATCAAACCAAAAAAACCGCAACGCCCGTTGCGATAAGGAATTCGGCGCGGGATCAAATGGATAGATCGGGATGGCTCTCCGGCGGGAGCAGTCCCGCTCGGGCGCGTTGCCGCGGTGCGGCGAGCCCGGCGGCGAGGAAGCACATCGTGCTGATCCAAAAAAGGATTGGTCCCGCCCGGCCATGCAGCCTGACGAACGGGGTCGGCTCCAGCGGCCGGGGCAGGTCGGCATCGACGACGCCGGCACGGCCCAGCTCCAGTATCGGTGCGACGGGCCGCCCGAACGGGTCGATCACGGCCGAGATGCCGGTGTTGGCGGCGCGCACCAGCGGCAGTCCCTGCTCGATGGCGCGCAGCCGCGACTGCGCGAAGTGCTGGTAGGGGCCGGGCGTTATACCGAACCAGGCATCGTTGGTGAGGTTGAGCAGCAGCCCGCGATTCTCCCGCGACGGCGGCTGCAGGATGGCCTCCTCGGGGAAGATGGCCTCGTAGCAGATCAGGGCGGAGATGGGCGGCAGGCCGGGCGCGCGGAGCGCCTCGCGCCGCTCGCCCGCCTCGAATCCGCCCGGCGTGTGCACGAACTGCCGGATGCCGAGCCGGCGCAGCCAGTCGTCGAATGGAAGATATTCACCAAACGGCACCAGATGCACCTTGTCATAAGTGGCGAGGCCGTCGGCGTTGCTGTCGTAGACCCGGATGGCGTTGAAGAAGCGGTAGCGTTCCTCGCCGGGCAGGGGCATGTCGGCCCGCGCCGCGCCGGTGATCAGGACGACGCCATCGGGCAGCAGGCGGGCGATGTCGTCGAGCGCCTCGGGCGTGTGGTCGACAAGGAACGGAAAGGCCGATTCCGGCCATATCAGGTGCGTCGCCTCCTCAAGCTTCTCGCCGTTCGTTCCCTCCTGCGCGCTGATGGCGGCATAGCGGGCGATGATCGAGGCGCGAAACGCCGCGTCGGCCCGCTCGGCCTCGTCGATGTTCGGCTGCATGATGCGCAGGCGCACGCCGGGCTCCACCGGCGCGGGCTCCCGCGGCACGCGCCACAGGCCGTATCCGGCGACGAGCGCCAGCACCGCCGCCGCCGCCGCCGGCATGGCAAGACGCGCCGCGCGGGTGCCCGTATCCGCCAGCGTCGCCGGGGCGGCATGGATGAAGACCACGAGCAGGGTCAGCCAGTGCAGCCCGCCGAGCGCCGCCGCCTGGGCGAGCCCGTCGCCCTGGCCGAAGGCCATGCCGAAGGCGTTCCACGGAAAGCCGGTGAACTGGGTGGCGCGCAGCCATTCCGCAAGCGACAGCACGGCCGCGAACAGCGGCACGCGCCACGGGTCGGGGCGCCAGAGCGCGCCGGCGAGCCCGAAGCCCAGGGCGGGGAACAGTGCCAGCACCATCGGCAGGCCGACGACGCCGAGCGGCAGCGCCCACAGGAACTCGTCGGCATCGACCAGAAACGCCGAACCGAGCCACCACAGCCCGGCGAGGAAGTAGCCGAAGCCGAACCACCATCCGCACGCCGCGGCCAGACGCGCGCGGGCGAGGCGGCCGCGGTGGGCGCGCGCGCCGTCGCCGATGCATACCGCATCGATCAGCCAGACGGCAACGGGGAAGGACACGAACAGGACCGGCCACAGCCTGAAAGGCGGCATGGCCAGCGCGCCAAGCGCGCCGGCGAGGAAGGCGATCAGCCAGCGCAGCCGCGTCCGTGCGCCCGCCAGCCGCACGGCCGGCAATGCGGGTGCGGGCAGGGGCAATGCCACGCGCGGCGCGCTCATGCGGGGGGCATCGCCGGCCGCCCCGGCCGGGCAGAGGGCCGAACGCTCCCCGGCCGGACACGATCCGCGGTCATGCTTCGGGCGGCGTGACGGCGTGCGGATTGCCGGCACGCGGATCGGCGGACTCGGCCGCCGGGGGCAGCTTGCCCTCCTTCCGGTCGGCGCGGGTCAGATCGAACACGGCGGCGGGCTCATGGTCGCGGGGCGGGTTCTGCCGCCAGTCGCCGCTGCCGGCGACCGCGTCCTCCTCGCTGAGAGACAGGCGCAGCCGCTTGAGGCGGCGGGAATCGGCATCCAGAATATCGAACACCAGCCCGTAGGGGCCGGGGATGCGCTCGCCCGTGTCCGGCACGCGTCCGGCCAGGGTCACGATGAGCCCGCCGATGGTGTCGACTTCCTCGGCCACCTCGATGGTGTCGAAATTGAAGCCGACGGCTTCGGACACCTCGTCGAGATCGGCGCGCGCGTCGATGATGTAGGTGCGCGGGCCGGTCTGGGTGATTTCCGGAGCTTCCTCGTGGTCGTGCTCGTCCTCGATGTCGCCGACGAGCATCTCCATGATGTCCTCCATGGAGATGAGGCCGTCCGTGCCGCCGTATTCGTCGATGACGAGCGCCATATGGGTGCGCGTCGCCTGCATCTTCACCAACAGGTCCATGACCGGCATGGAGGGCGGCACGTAGAGCACGGGCCGCAGCACCGCCGCCCCGGACAGCGGGGCGGTGAGGTCGACCTCGAGCCGCGTCGGCAGCTCGCCTTCCGCTTCGGGCGTGAAGGCGGCTGCGCCGCGTGCGGCGATGTATTCGAGGAAATCGCGGATGTGCACCATGCCGCGCGGATCGTCGAGGGATTCGCCGTAGACGGGCAGGCGCGAATGCCCGGCCTCGCGGAAGGCGCGGATGGTCTCGGCCAGCGAGACGTCCTGCTGCAGGGCGACGATGTCGGCGCGGGGCACCATGGCGTCGACCACGCGCAGTTCGCTCACGTCGAGCACGTTCTGTAGCAGGGAGCGTTCCAGCGCGGTGAAGTCGCTTGCGGCGGATCCTTCCTCCAGCGCTTCCTCCAGTGCTTCACGCACGGAGGTGTCGTTACGCAGGCCAAGACCGGTGAGTAGTCGGTCTATCCAACTGTCGCCCTCGCGGCTCGATCCGGCATCGTCGGATTTGGAGGGCGAACTTCGGTCGTCGCTCATGGCGTCTTCAGGTCTCCAGTTCAAGATCGGTATAGGGGTCGGCGACGCCGAGATCGGCGAGCGCCGCGATTTCCAGCGCTTCCATCGCCTCGGCCTCCGCCTCGGTTTCATGGTCGAAGCCGAGAAGGTGCAGTGTGCCGTGCACGATGAGATGCGTGGTATGGTCGGCAAGCGTCTTGCCGTCGTCGCGCGCTTCGCGCTCCACCGTTTCGAAAGCGAGCACGATGTCGCCGACATGGGGAGCGCGGGCAAGTTCGTCCGGCCCGGCGGCCGGGAAGGACAGCACGTTGGTGGACTTGTCGAAGCCGCGCCACTGCGCGTTGAGCTGCCGCACGGCCGCGTCGTCCGCCAGCGCGACGCTGAGCTCCGCCCCCGCCAGCACGGGCACGCCCGCGCGGGAGAGGGCTGCGGCGACAGCGCGCTCCGCGAGCCGCTCCGCCCCGGTCAGCGCCGACCACTGCGGCGATTGTACAAGCACGTCGATCGACAACGTCTCCGCCATCAACTCCACCAAACAGCACTCACGACAGATGCCGGCACCTGTTGTCGCCGGTCGGCCTTCACCACGCCGAAGGCTCGGCGCGCCCGCCCTTCGGTCTCTCGGCCAGACGCGCACTCTCCTGATCATAAGCATGGACGATGCGTCTGACCAGCGGATGACGCACCACATCGACATCGCGAAAACGGATATGGCCCACGCCCTCGACGCCCGCAAGCACCCGCGTCGCCTCCACGAGGCCGGATTTCTGCCCCGGTGGCAGGTCGATCTGCGAGGGATCGCCGGTGATGATCATGCGCGATCCTTCGCCGAGGCGCGTGAGGAACATCTTCATCTGCATGGAGGTGGCGTTCTGCGCCTCGTCGAGCAGCACGGCGGCGTTGGTTAGCGTGCGCCCGCGCATGAAGGCGAGCGGCGCGATCTCGATGACGCCGGTCGCGAGCCCGCGCTCGACATGGCGCGCTTCCATGAAATCATAGAGCGCGTCGTAGATCGGCCGCAGGTAGGGATCGACCTTCTCCTTCATGTCGCCGGGCAGGAAGCCGAGCCGCTCGCCCGCCTCCACGGCCGGGCGCGACAGGATGAGCCGCTCGACGACGCCCTGCTCCATGAGCTGGACCGCGTGGCCGACGGCGAGCCACGTCTTGCCGGTGCCCGCCGGCCCTTCGGCGAACACGAGCTCGTGGCGGCGCAGCGCCCGCAGGTAGGCGTCCTGGGCGGCGTTGCGCGCCTTGACGTTGCCGCGCTTGCGGGTGCCGATCTGCTCGAAGTTGGCCCGCCCCGAGGGCGCCTTGGCGGCGGGCTCGGCATCGGCCGGAAACAGCGACCCCTGCAGGCTGCTTTCCTCGATGGCGCCGTCCACGTCGCCTGTCGAGATGCTGCCGCCCTCGCGCACGTGTTCGTAGAGGGCTTCGAGCACGTGGCGCGCCTGCTCCGCCACGGAGGCCGGCCCCTTGATCACGACATGGTTGCCGTTGGCGGTGATCTGCAGGCCGAGCCGGCGCTCGATATGGGCGAGGTTCTGGTCGTAGAGACCGAAGACGAGGCTCGCCAGGCGGTTGTCGTCGAAGGTCAGGGACACGTCGGTGGAATCGGAATCGATGGCGTGCGGCAAGTGGGCTTTCAATCCTTGGGCTTTCAATCCTTGGGATTTCAACTCTGCGTTCATGAGGGCCGGTCGGGTTGGATCGACGGGAAAAGGCGGGAGAGCATGGCGTAAACGTTGCTGTCGTTGCGGCAGTTCCTTGACTCTCGCGCCCATGTGTCCTCCTAGGGTTCAGGCTGGAATGGTCATGCCGCGTTCGCTCCTGTCGAAGGCGGCCTCTGCATTGCCGATGGTACGCCCATACGCCGTCCGAACAGGCTGTTGGTGCCCGTTCCGGTGATTTCGACCGATACGATGTCGCCGATGGCGACCTGATCGTCGTCGAACTGAACCGCCTGCAGCCAGGGCGATTTGCCGGCCATCTGGCCCGCGTGCCGCCCCTTGCGCTCCACGAGCACGTCGACCGTGCGGCCGACCGCGGCGCGGTTGAACTTCTGCCGGTCCTCCTCCAGCGCCTGCTGCAGCACCGCGAGGCGCTCGCTCTTGACGGCCTCGGGCACCTGCTCCGCCATCTCGGCCGCCGGCGTGCCGGGGCGGGCGCTGTACTTGAACGAATAGGCGCTGGCGAAGCCGATCTCGCGCACGAGCCGCATGGTGTCGTCGAAATCGGCGTCGGTCTCGCCGGGGAAACCGACGATGAAATCGGACGAGAGCGCGATGTCGGGCCGCGCCGCGCGCGTGCGCTCGATGATGCGCCGGTAGTCGTCGGCCGTGTGCCTGCGGTTCATGGCCGCGAGCACGGCGTCCGATCCCGACTGCACGGGCAGGTGCAGATAGGGCATCAGCGCGTCAAGATCGCGATGGGCGTCGATGAGGTCGTCATCCATGTCGCGCGGGTGGCTCGTGGTGTAGCGCAGGCGCGCGACGCCGGGTACCTCGGCGAGCCGGTGCAGCAGCCGCCCCAGCGACCAGATGCGCCCGTCCGGCCCCTCGCCGTGATAGGCGTTGACGTTCTGGCCGATGACGGTGAATTCGCGTACGCCCGCCTGTGCCAGCCGCTCGGCCTCGGCCAGGATCTTGACCGCAGGCCGCGACACCTCCGCCCCGCGCGTGTAGGGCACGACGCAGAAGGTGCAGAACTTGTCGCAGCCTTCCTGGATGGTGAGGAAGGCCGAGACGCCGCGCGAGCGGATCTTGTCGCGCGAGGGGGCGGGGAGGTGGTCGAACTTGTCCTCGACGGGGAATTCGGTGTCCACGACCGGCCCGGCCTTCGCCTTCGCCAGCAGGGAGGGGAGGTTGTGATAGCTCTGCGGCCCCACGACGAGATCGACCGCCGGCGCGCGCCTCAGGATCTCGTCGCCCTCGGCCTGCGCCACGCAGCCGGCGACGACGATGGTGGCGTCGCGCCCCTCAGCCTTGCGCTCGTCCTTCATGACGCGCAGGCGGCCGAGCTCCGAATAGACCTTCTCGGCGGCCTTCTCGCGAATGTGGCAGGTGTTGAGAACGATGAGGTCGGCCTCTTCCGCGCTGTCCGTCTCGACGAAGCCCTGGGGGGCGAGCACGTCCGCCATGCGTTCCGCGTCGTAGGCGTTCATCTGGCAGCCGTATGATTTGACGTATACTTTTTTCTTCACGTTCCAGCTTTGCAATGCGTTTTGAGGAAGGCCCCCACTCATCACCGGCTCGCATTCTAACACGATATTGCGACCAACGATAAGCATTCGTTTACGTATGGCGCATGACAGGAAAGCACGCGGCGGGCGCGTCCTTCATCTATGCACAGCATTCTCGCGCGGTTTGCCGTCTACACGGTCACCTGCGTGCCCACTTCGACGACGCGGCCGGTCGGGATCTGGAAGAAGTCCGTGGCGTCGGCGGCGTTGCGCGCCAGCGAGATGAACAGGTGGTCCTGCCACAGCGGCATGCCCGATTTCGCCGCCGGGCGGATGGAGCGGCGCGACAGGAAGAACGACGTCGACATGATGTCGAACTTGAAGCCGAGCTTGCGCAGGATGGTGAGGCCGCGCGGGATGTTGGGCGTCTCCATGTAGCCGAAACGCATGGTGACCAGCCAGAAGTCCTCGTTGAGCGGCTCCAGCGACACCCGTTCGCTGTCCGACAGGCGCGGCGTGTCGTCGGTCTCCACGGTGAGGATGACGTTGCGCTCGTGCAGCACCTTGTTGTGCTTGAGGTTGTGCAGCAGGGCGGAGGGCGCGGTCTGCGGGTCGCTGGTGAGGAAGATGGCGAGCCCCGGCACGCGATGCGGCTTGCTCGCCTTCAGCATGTCGGCGAGCTCGCGCATCGGCACGTCGGTCTTGCGCGTCTTGGCGAACAGGATGGCGGTGCCCCTGCGCCACGTCGACATGAGGACGACGAGGAAGACCGCCAGCACCACCGGCACCCAGCCGCCGGAGACGAGCTTGCCGAGATTGGCGGCAAGGAACGAGGCATCGATGACGACGAACGGCAGCAGCAGCGCCAGCGCGGCCGCGAGGCCCCATTTCCAGCCCTTCCAGACCACGAGGATGGCGAGCAGCCCGTCCATCAGCATGGCACCGAACACCGAGATGCCATAGGCGTGCGAGAGCGCGCTCGACGTCTGGAACGACACGACGAGCGCCAGCACGCCGATGAGCAGCAGGCGGTTGACGTTCGGCATGTAGATCTGCCCCGCGTGCTCCTCCGAGGTGTAGCGGATCTCCATGCGCGGCAGGAGCCCGAGCTGGATCGCCTGCCGGGTGAGCGAATAGGCACCGGTGATGCCGGCCTGCGAGGCGATGACGGTCGCGAGCGTCGCCAGCACGACATAGGGCAGCAGCGCCCATTCCGGCACCATGCGGTAGAACGGGTTGTCGATGGCCTCCGGGCGCGCCATCAGCATGGCGCCCTGGCCCAGATAGTTGAGCGCGAGCGCCGGAAACACGAAGTAGAGCCAGGCGGTGCTGATCGGCTTGCGGCCGAAGTGGCCGAGATCGGCATAGAGCGCCTCGGCGCCCGTCGCCGCGAGACACACCGCGCCGAGCACCACGACGGCGACGTCGGGATGCTGGAAGAGGAAGCGCACGCCGAAATACGGGTTGAAGGCCGCGAACACGCCCGGATCGTCCAGGATGTGGATGAGCCCGGCAATGCCGATGGCGAGGAACCACACGACCATCACCGGGGCGAAGAACGCTGCGACCCGCGCCGTGCCGTAGCGCTGGGAGACGAACAGCACGAGCAGGATCAGCATCGTGAGCGGCACGACATAGGGGTCGAGCGCCGGCGTCGCGAGCTTCACGCCCTCCACTGCGGAGAGCACCGACATGGCCGGCGAGATGATGGCGTCGCCGTAGAACAGCGCCGCCCCCAGCATGCCGAGCAGCAGGATGGAGCGCCGCCCCCGGCCCATCACCCGCTGCGCCAGCGCCACGAGCGTCAGCGTGCCGCCCTCGCCCTTGTTGTCGGCGCGCAGCAGGATCAGCACGTATTTGCAGGTGACGACGAGAATGAGCGTCCACAGGATCAGCGACAGCACGCCCACCACCGCCGAGCGCAGCAGCGGGCCGCCGTCGGAGGCGGCGAGCGCGGACTCGCGCAGCGCATAGAGCGGGCTCGTGCCGATGTCGCCGAAGACGACGCCGATCGCGCCGAGCACGAGCACGCGCAGCCGTTGCGGCGCCGTTTCGGCCCTCTCGGACTGGGAATCCGCCTTGTCCGCCGGATCGGCGACGTTTTCCGCCATCGGACACCTTTCGAGACAACACCCGTCACGGGGCCGCGCTGCATATCATAGGGTGGTCCCGGTGCCAATGACATGGCGACGGGCGCGCCCCCGACGCCACGGGGCGGATTTCGCCGCCCTGTTACCGCAATGCCGCACGGCATGTTGCGGTTGCGTCGAACCCGCGCGACATGGAGTACGGCTTGGAGTACGGGTTGGAGTATCCATAAAAGATTTAAGTATTGCAGCGCGTTAATTCATCTTTTTTACTATGTACAATATAGAAATCCCGTTCCGCGGCATTGCGGTTGTCGTGGCGAAGGTTTACAGCAGGCGGGCAGCGGCCCGTTCGCCACCCCGCGGACGGCCCGTGCCCAGGGCGCCAGCAAGGAGCGATTGCACGCATGGACGCAAGGGTTATTGCAAGGGTTTCGGCAAGGATTACTGCAAGGATTATTGCATGACGGCCAGGGTCTCCGCGTCCTCGACGACAGCTTCCGCCCCGGTGCGATCGCGGTATGAGGCGCTGGTGGCGTCGGGCGCGATCGAGCGCGATCCGGCGCAGGAACGGCTCGTCGGGCGGCTGGACGAGCTGGTCGCGGCGCTCAAGGCTCCCCGCCCGGTCCGCGGCGGCCGGCTCGCCCGCCTGCTCGGCGGACGCGAAGCCAGGACCGAGCCGGCGCGCGGCCTCTACGTCTGGGGGTCCGTGGGGCGCGGCAAGACCATGCTGATGGACCTGTTCATGGAGGCCGCTCCCGTGGAACGCAAGCGACGCGCTCATTTCAACGACTTCATGAGCGACGTCCACGAGCGCATCTTCCGCTTCCGCCAGCGCGTCAGGGAGGGCAAGGAGAAGGACACCGACCCCATCCCCCGGGTCGCGGCACAACTGGCTTCCGAAGCCACGCTGCTGTGCTTCGACGAGTTCACGGTCACCGATATCGCCGACGCGATGATCCTGGGGCGGCTCTTCTCCGCCCTGTTCGGGCTCGGGGTGACGATCGTCGCCACCTCCAACGTCGTTCCGGACAGGCTCTACGAGGGCGGCCTCAACCGGGCGCTGTTCGTGCCGTTCATCGCCCTGCTGACGGAGCGGATGGAGGTCGTCGAGCTCGCCTCGCGCACCGACTACAGGCTGGAGAAGCTCTCGGGCGCCGATGTTTACCATACGCCCAACGATGCGGCGGCGCGCGCGGCGCTCGACGAGGCGTTCCGGCGCCTCGCCGGGGGGGCGCAGGCCGCGCCGGTGGATCTCGACGTCAAGGGCCACAAGCTGCACGTGCCGCTCGCCGCGGGGAGCGTCGCCCGCTTCTCCTTCGCCGACCTGTGCTCGAAAGCGCTGGGCGCGGCCGACTATCTCTATCTCGCCCAGCTCTATCACTCCATCGTGCTCGACGACATTCCGGTGCTGAACGGGGACCGGCGCAACGAGGCCAAGCGCTTCATCACCCTGATCGACACGCTCTACGACCGCCATGTCAAGCTCGTGGCCTCGGCGGAGGCGGACGCCGCCGGCCTCTATCTCGCCGAGGACGGGCGCGAGGCGTTCGAGTTCGACCGCACGGTCTCGCGCCTCATCGAGATGCGGTCGGAGGACTATCTGGCGCTGCCGCACGGGCGCGGCGACTCGCGGGCGTCGGGCGACAGCACGGGGCTGGTCGAGACATGAGCCATCTGCGCCGGACGCTGGAGCCGGTGCCCGAACGGGTCGACGTGCGCCTCGTCACCATCGCGGCCGAGCACATCCGGCGGGTCGGGGCGCGGCGCGTGACGGTGGTCGGCATCGCCGGGGAGGCAGGCATGACCCACGCCAACGTCTACCGGTACTTCCCCTCCAAGGAGGCGCTGATCGATGCCGTGGTCGCCGATGCGCTGAAGCCCGTCGAGCTGATGATGGCCGACATCGCCGGCGCGCCGGACCCGGCCGATGACAAGTTGGAGCGTCTGACAGTGGCGCTGGCGCACGCCTATCGCGACCTCGCCGAGAAGGACCGGGCGATCTTCGAGCTCTACGCCGACATCGCCGCCGAGAACCGCTCCGTCGCCCGCCGGCACAGGGGGCGGGTGTTCATGTTCGTCGAGCGGGTGGTGGACGAGGGCGCGGGCATCGGCGTCTTCCGGCTGCGGGACCGGGAAACGGCGATGTCGTTCCTGACCGACATCCTGTTCCGGTTTTCCCATCCCTCCGCCATCCTGCTCGACATCGGGCGGCCGCGCGAGGTGATGGAGCAGCGCTTCTCGGTGCTGATCAACGTCGCGCTTCGCACGCTGGTCGGCGGCTTCGTCTGAGGCGCGCGCCCGGGGGCGTCATCCGGCCGAATGGGGTTTTTGCAGCAGAGTTACAGAAAACAAATTTTGAAACTCGGCGGTTTCTGGTGTAACGAGATGTCATCCGTCGGTCATGATCTCCCTCAACGCCTTGTGTATGAAGGAAGATTGCCAATGCTTTCGCGATCGGTTCCGGATCTCCGTCACGGGCCGGTCGTCTTCGCCCCCCCGAGGCCCGCTTGAAGGCTGCGACGCTTTGAGTCAAGTAGACGGCGCTAACGGGGTTTTTCATCCCTCCAGTTCAAGGATTGGTTTCAATGGCCCGCAAGAAGATCGCTCTGATCGGCTCCGGACAGATCGGCGGAACGCTCGCCCATCTGGTCGGTTTGAAGGAACTCGGTGACGTCGTGCTGTTCGACATCGCCGAAGGCATTCCCCAGGGCAAGGCCCTCGACATCGCCGAGTCGGCGCCGGTTGACGGCTTTGACGCGGCCTTCAAGGGCGCCAACTCCTACGCCGACATCGCGGGTGCGGACGTGATCATCGTCACCGCCGGCGTGCCGCGCAAGCCCGGCATGAGCCGCGACGACCTGCTCGGCATCAACCTGAAGGTAATGGAATCCGTCGGCCAGGGCATCCGCGAGAACGCGCCCAACGCCTTCGTTATCTGCATCACCAACCCGCTCGATGCCGCCGTCTGGGCGCTGCAGAAGGCGTCCGGGCTGCCGAAGAACAAGATCATCGGCATGGCCGGCGTGCTCGACTCGGCCCGCTTCCGCCACTTCCTCGCCGACGCGTTCAACGTGTCGGTGAAGGACGTGACCGCCTTCGTGCTCGGCGGCCACGGCGACGACATGGTGCCGCTCACCCGCTATTCCACGGTCGCCGGCATCCCGCTGCCCGACCTCGTCGAACTCGGCTGGACCACCCAGGAGAAGCTCGACGCCATCGTCGAGCGCACCCGCAAGGGCGGTGGCGAGATCGTCAACCTGCTGAAGACCGGCTCGGCCTTCTACGCGCCCGCCGCTTCCGCCATCGCCATGGCGGAGAGCTATCTGAAGGACCAGAAGCGCGTGCTGCCGGCCGCCGCCTACCTGTCGGGCGAGTACGGCCACAGCGATCTCTTCGTCGGCGTGCCGGTGGTGATCGGCGAGAACGGTGTCGAGCGCATCGTCGAGATCAAGCTGTCGGAGGCCGAAAAGGCCGAGTTCGACAAGTCGGTCTCCTCGGTCAAGACGCTGATCGAGGCCTCCAAAACCATCAATCCGGCGCTCGCCGGCTGATCCCAGGACGGCGGCCCCGCAAGGGCCGCCGTTTCGCCATCCCGGACTCTCCGACGATCACCATCATCCAGAGTCATTTGCCGAGCCATTTGGGACGACGAAATGAATATTCATGAATATCAGGCCAAGGCCGTACTGAAGGAATTCGGTGTTCCGGTGTCGCGCGGGAAGGCGATCTTCTCCGCCGACGAGGCCGCCGCCGCAGCAGCAGAACTTGGCGGGCCGCTGTGGGTCGTCAAGTCCCAGATCCATGCCGGCGGCCGCGGCAAGGGCAAGTTCAAGGAGCCTGAGGCCGGCGAGAAGGGCGGCGTGCGTCTCGCCCGCTCCGTGGAGGAGGTCGAGGAATTCGCCCGCCAGATCCTCGGCCGCACCCTGGTGACCGAGCAGACCGGTCCTGCCGGCAAGCAGGTGAACCGCCTCTACATCGAGGACGGCTCTGACATCGCCAAGGAATTCTACCTTTCGGCGCTGGTCGACCGCACCACGAGCCGCGTCGCGTTCGTCGTCTCGACGGAAGGCGGCGTGAACATCGAGGAAGTGGCCCACAACACCCCTGAGAAGATCGTCACCTTCTCCATCGACCCCGCCACCGGCGTGCAGCCGTTCCACGGCCGCAAGGTCGCCAAGGCGCTGGGCCTCTCCGGCGATCTCGCCAAGCAGGCGGGCAAGCTGGTCGAGAGCCTCTATGCGGCCTTCCTCGACAAGGACATCAGCCTGCTCGAGATCAACCCGCTGATCGTCACCGAGGACGAGCGGCTCGTGGCGCTCGACGCCAAGGTGTCGTTCGACTCGAACGCCCTATACCGCCACGCCGACATCCTCGAGCTGCGCGACACCACGGAAGAGGACGCCAAGGAGATCGAGGCGTCGAAGTACGACCTCGCCTACATCGCGCTCGACGGCAACATCGGCTGCATGGTCAACGGCGCGGGCCTCGCCATGGCGACGCTCGACATCATCAAGCTCTACGGCGAGGAGCCGGCGAACTTCCTCGACGTCGGCGGCGGCGCTTCCAAGGAGAAGGTGACGGCGGCGTTCAAGATCATCACCTCGGACCCGAACGTGAAGGGCATCCTCGTCAACATCTTCGGCGGCATCATGAAGTGCGACGTCATCGCAGAGGGCGTCATCGCCGCCGTGAAGGAAGTCGGCCTCACCGTGCCGCTCGTCGTGCGCCTCGAGGGCACCAACGTCGAACTCGGCAAGAAGATCATCAGCGAATCCGGCCTCAACGTCGTCCCGGCCGATGATCTCGATGATGCCGCCCAGAAAATCGTCAACGCTGTCAAGGGAGCAGCCTGATGTCCATCCTGATCGACAAGTCGACGAAGATCATCACCCAGGGCTTCACCGGCAAGAACGGCACGTTCCATTCCGAGCAGGCGCTCGCCTATGGCGCGCAGGTCGTGGGCGGCACGTCGCCCGGCAAGGGCGGCTCGACGCATCTCGGCCTGCCGGTGTTCGACACCGTCGCGGAAGCGCGCGAGGCCACGGGTGCCGACGCTTCCGTCGTCTACGTGCCGCCGCCCGGCGCGGCCGACGCGATCCTGGAGGCGATCGACGCCGAGATCCCGCTCATCGTCTGCATCACCGAGGGCATTCCGGTGCTCGACATGGTGACGGTGAAGCGTGCGCTCGACGGCTCGAAGTCGCGCCTCATCGGCCCCAACTGCCCCGGCGTGGTGACGGCGGGCGAGTCGAAGATCGGCATCATGCCGGCCAACATCTTTCGCCCCGGCACCGTCGGCATCGTGTCGCGCTCGGGCACGCTGACTTATGAGGCGGTGTTCCAGACCACGCAGGAGGGCCTCGGCCAGACGACGGCGGTGGGCATCGGCGGCGACCCGGTCAAGGGCACCGAGTTCATCGACGTGCTGGAGCTCTTCCTCGCGGACGACAGGACGGAGTCGATCATCCTGATCGGCGAGATCGGCGGCTCGGCCGAGGAAGATGCGGCGCAGTTCCTGAAGGACGAGGCGAAGCGCGGGCGGAAGAAGCCGACGGTGGGCTTCATCGCCGGCCGCACGGCCCCTCCCGGCCGCCGCATGGGCCACGCGGGCGCGATCATCTCCGGCGGCAAGGGCGGCGCGGAAGACAAGATCGCCGCGCTGGAGGAGGCGGGCATCCGCGTGTCGCCCTCGCCCGCGCGTCTCGGCAAGACGCTGGTCGAGGTGCTGAAGGGCTGAGTTCGGGCTGAGTTCGGGCTGAGTTCTCCTGGGGCCGCCGCGCGGATATCCGTGCGCGGATCCCGGTATCGAAAATACTGTGGCGGAATTGTCCCACAGCCCCCATATGAGGCGCCCGGGGCTTTCCCGCCACGTTCAGGTCGCAATCGGGCGGCAAGTCCATGGGGCGAGCCTTGCCGCCACAGGTGTTACGTTCCGCATGGCATCTCCGCAACCGGCTGTTAACGATGACGCGCTTATGCCGCGTCGGGACGGCCGGATCGCGGAGGGTCCGGCCGGGCGCAAGGGGGCGGTTAAGCCTCTGGCAAGCTGTATGTGTTTCTGTCGAAAAGCATATCCGGGTTCGCAACCGGGGCCTGCATATCGCCAGATCATGCGGCTCATCCATCCCGTCGCCGTTCCGGGGGCGATGGGTTCAGGGCCTTTGAGGCCCGATCGCCCGGGCGTATTTCCGGGTTCCGGCAGGATACAGGGTCATGGCACGTCAGGATTTGAACGACGCATTTGCTCAAACCTCCTTTCTCTACGGCGGCAACGGCGCCTATCTCGATGAGCTTTACGCGCGCTTCGAGCGGGATCCCCAGTCGGTCGACGCCCAGTGGCGCGCGTTCTTCTCCGGCTTGAGCGAGGACAAGACACTCGTCGAGAAGAACGCGAAGGGCGCATCCTGGGAGCGGCCGAACTGGCCCATCCACGCCAATGGCGAACTGGTGTCGGCGCTCGACGGCGACTGGTCGGCGTCCGAAAAGGCGGCCGGCGACAAGATCAAGCAGAAGGCGCAGACGAGCGGCGTCGAACTGTCTCCCGCGGCCGTGCAGCAGGCGGCGCGCGACAGCGTGCGCGCCATCATGATGATCCGCGCCTACCGCATGCGCGGCCACCTGCATGCCGATCTCGACCCGCTGAAGCTAGGGCCGCAACGCGACCACGAGGAGCTGCATCCGTCGAGCTACGGCTTCGGCCCCGGCGATCTCGACCGCAAGATCTTCATCGACAACGTGCTCGGGCTTGAGTTCGCCACCGTCAACGAGATGCTGACGATCCTGAAGCGCACCTATTGCCGGACGCTGGGCGTCGAGTTCATGCACATCTCGGACGCGGCCGAGAAGGCGTGGATCCAGGAGCGCATCGAGGGGCCGCACAAGGAAATCACCTTCACGCCCGAGGGCAAGCGGGCGATCTTCAACAAGCTGATCGAGGCCGAGGGCTTCGAGAAGTTCCTCGATCTCAAGTATACCGGCACCAAGCGTTTCGGCCTCGACGGCGGCGAGTCGCTGATCCCGGCGCTCGAACAGATCATCAAGCGCGGCGGCAATCTGGGCGTGAAGGAAATCGTGCTCGGCATGGCCCACCGCGGCCGCCTCAACGTGCTGACGCAGGTGCTGGCGAAGCCCCACCGGGCGCTGTTCCACGAGTTCAAGGGCGGCTCCGTCGCTCCCGACGACGTCGAGGGTTCGGGCGACGTGAAGTATCATCTCGGCGCCTCCAGTGACCGCGAGTTCGACGGCAACCGGGTGCACCTGTCGCTGACCGCCAATCCGTCGCACCTCGAGATCGTCAATCCGGTGGTGCTCGGCAAGGCGCGCGCCAAGCAGGACCAGCTCGGCGACGGCGAGACGCGCTCGTCGGTGATCCCGCTGCTGCTGCACGGCGACGCGGCCTTCGCCGGCCAGGGCGTGGTGGCGGAATGCCTCGGCCTCTCCGGCCTCAGGGGCCATCGCACCGGTGGCTCGGTGCACTTCATCATCAACAACCAGATCGGCTTCACGACGAACCCGCGCAACTCGCGCTCGTCGCCCTATCCGTCGGACGTGGCGAAGATGGTCGAGGCGCCGGTGTTCCACGTCAACGGCGACGATCCGGAAGCGGTGGTGTTCGCCGCCAAGATCGCGACCGAGTTCCGGCAGCAGTTCCACAAGCCGGTCGTCATCGACATGTTCTGCTACCGCCGCTTCGGCCACAACGAGGGCGACGAGCCGGCGTTCACCCAGCCGCTGATGTACCAGGCGATCCGCAACCATCCGACGGTGCTGGAGATCTATTCGAAGAAGCTCGTCAGTGAGGGCGTGATCACCGAGGCCGAGATCGAGGAGCGCCGCGCCGCGTGGCGCACGCATCTGGAATCGGAGCTGGAGGCGGGCCAGGCCTACAAGCCCAACAAGGCCGACTGGCTCGACGGCCGCTGGGCCGGCCTCAAGGCCGTGCGCGAGGACGAGGACGACCCCCGCCGCGGCGCCACCGGCCTGTCGGTGGACGAGCTCAAGCAGCTCGGCGAGAAGCTGACCACCGTGCCGAGCGATTTCAACGTCCACCGCACCATCCAGCGCTTCCTCGACAACCGCCGCAAGGCGATCGAGACCGGCGAGGGCATTGACTGGGCGACGGGCGAGGCGTTCGCGTTCGCCTCGCTGCTGAAGGAGGGCAACGCCGTGCGCCTGTCCGGCCAGGACGTCGAGCGCGGCACGTTCTCGCAGCGCCATTCGGTGATCGTGGACCAGAAGGACGAGCGCCGGTTCATCCCGCTCAACCACGTGTCCGAGGGGCAGGCCTATTTCGAGGTCATCAACTCGATGCTGTCGGAGGAGGCGGTGCTCGGCTTCGAGTACGGCTATTCGCTGACCGAGCCCAACGCGCTCATCCTGTGGGAAGCGCAGTTCGGCGACTTCGCCAACGGCGCGCAGGTGGTGTTCGACCAGTTCATCTCCTCGGCCGAGCGCAAGTGGCTGCGCATGTCGGGCCTCGTGGTGCTGCTGCCGCACGGCTATGAGGGGCAGGGGCCGGAGCACTCGTCGGCGCGCCTCGAGCGCTATCTGCAGATGTGCGCCGAGGACAACATGCAGGTGGCCAACGTCACCACGCCGGCCAACTACTTCCACATCCTGCGCCGCCAGCTGAAGCGCGACTTCCGCAAGCCGCTGATCCTGATGACGCCGAAGTCGCTGCTGCGCCACAAGCGGGCCGTGTCGCGGCTGGAGGAGTTCACGGAAGCGAGTTCCTTCCACCGCATCATCCGCGACGACGCCGAGCGGCTCGCCAAGGAGAAGATCAAGCTCGTCAAGGACGACAAGATCCGCCGCGTCGTCATCTCCGCCGGCAAGGTCTATTACGACCTCTACGAGGAGCGCGAGAAGCGGGGCATCGACGACGTGTATCTGCTGCGGGTCGAGCAGCTTTACCCCTTCCCGGTGAAGTCGCTGATCGGCGAGCTGTCGCGCTTCCGCAACGCCGATGTCGTATGGTGCCAGGAAGAGCCCAAGAACATGGGCTCCTGGACCTTCGTCGAGCCCTATATCGAATGGGCGCTCGGCCATTCGGGCATCAAGGCCAAGCGCCCGCGTTACGCGGGACGCGCGGCCTCCGCCGCCACCGCGACGGGGCTGATGTCGAAGCATCTGGCGCAATTGCAGGCGTTCCTCGACGAGGCGTTCTCCGTCTGACGTTCCGGCCCGGCCGCCCGTGTCGGCCGGGCCTTCATCCTGCCAATCAACCGGCGCTGCGCCAGTCGAACGGTGCGGGCCGCAACGAGTAACAGGCCGCTGGCCTTAATGGATAACAGATCATGGCGACCGAAATCCGCGTGCCCACGCTGGGCGAATCCGTGACCGAGGCCACCGTCGGCCAATGGTTCAAGAAGGTGGGCGACGCCGTCAAGGCCGACGAGCCGCTGGTGGAGCTCGAAACGGATAAGGTGACGCTGGAGGTCAACGCTCCCGCGGACGGCGTGCTGGCGGAGGTCACCGTCAAGGAAGGCGAGACGGTGGAAGTGGGCGCGCTGCTCGGCACGTTCAACGCCGGCGGCGCCGGTGCTGCCGCCGCTCCCGCGGCGCCCAAGGCCGAGGCTGCGCCCGCGCCGGCCCCGGCGCCCGCCGCTCCTGCTGCCGCTCCCGCCGCCCCCGCGGCGGCGCCCGCCAAGGCCGCCGATCTGGACCATGGCCCGGCCGTGCAGCGCATCGCGACCGAGACCGGCATCAACCCGGCGAGCGTCCCCGCCACCGGCAAGGACGGGCGCGTGACCAAGGGCGACATCCTCGCCTTCTCGCAGGCGCCCGCACCCGCCCCCGCGCCGGCCCCGACGCTGCGCGCGCCGGTCGCGCCCGCCGACGAGGCGCGCGAGGAGCGTGTGCGCATGACGAAGCTGCGCCAGACCATCGCGCGGCGCCTCAAGGAGGCGCAGGCGAACGCGGCCATGCTGACCACGTTCAACGACGTCGACATGACCAACGTCATGGATCTGCGCAACCAGTACAAGGACGTGTTCGAGAAGAAGCACGGCGTCAAGCTCGGCTTCATGGGCTTCTTCGTCAAGGCCACGGTGCAGGCGCTCAAGGACGTGCCCGCCGTCAACGCGGAACTCGACGGCACCGAGCTCATCTTCAAGAACTATTACCACATCGGCGTGGCGGTCGGCACCGAGAAGGGCCTCGTCGTGCCGGTGGTGCGCGACGCCGACCAGCTCTCGGTCGCCGGCATCGAGAAGCAGATCGCCGATTTCGGCCGCCGCGCCCGCGACGGCCAGCTCAAGATCGAGGAGATGCAGGGCGGCACGTTCACCATCTCGAACGGCGGCGTGTACGGCTCGCTGCTGTCGACGCCGATCCTCAACGCGCCCCAGTCCGGCATCCTCGGCATGCACCGCATCGAGCAGCGGCCGGTGGTCCACAAGGGACAGATCGTCGCCCGCCCGATGATGTATCTGGCGGTCTCCTACGATCACCGCGTGATCGACGGCAAGGAGGCGGTGACCTTCCTCGTCCGCATCAAGGAAAACCTCGAGGATCCGGCGCGCCTGGTGCTCGACCTCTGATCGCGTGCGCGTGCAACCGCGTCTCATCTGAACCACCGACAGGACCGCTGCACGACCGCTGCGCGTGGGACCTGCGGCATACGGGAAAATCGCATGTCTTACGATCTCGTGGTAATCGGCACCGGCCCCGGCGGCTACGTCGCCGCCATTCGCGCCGCCCAGCTCGGCCTGAAGACCGCCGTTGTCGAAAAGCGCAAGACCCACGGTGGCACCTGCCTCAACATCGGCTGCATTCCCTCCAAGGCGCTGCTGTTCGCTTCCGAAAAGTTCGAGGAAGCGGGGCACGCCTTCGCCGACTTCGGCATCAAGGTGTCGCAGCCCGAGATCGACGTGGCCAAGCTCCAGTCCTTCAAGCAGGAGGGCGTCGACGCCAATGTCAGGGGCGTCGATTTCCTGTTCAAGAAGAACAAGATCGACACCTTCCACGGCACCGCCCGCATCGAGGCGGCCGGCAAGGTCGAGGTGACGGCGGACGACGGCGCCAAGCAGACCGTGGCGGCGAAGACCATCCTCATCGCCACCGGCTCGGACGTGGCGAAGCTGCCCGGCGTCGAGATCGACGAGAAGATCGTCGTCTCCTCCACCGGCGCGCTGACCCTCGACAAGGTGCCGGGCAAGCTCGTGGTCGTGGGCGCGGGCGTGATCGGGCTCGAACTCGGCTCCGTCTGGCGTCGGCTCGGCGCCGAGGTGACGGTGGTCGAGTTCCTCGACCGCATCATCCCCGGCAACGACGGCGAGGTGGCGAAGCAGTTCCAGCGCATCCTCACCAAGCAGGGTTTTGTGTTCAAGCTCGCCACCAAGGTGACGGGCGTCGAGAACACGGGTTCGGGCGCCAAGGTCACGGTCGAGCCGGTCGCCGGCGGCGCGGCCGAGGTGATCGAGGCCGACATCGTGTTGGTGGCGACGGGCCGCGTGCCCTATACGGCCGGTCTCGGCCTCGAAGCGGTCGGCGTGGCGCTCGATCAGCGCGGGCGCGTGGTGGTGGACGACCACTATCGCACCAGCGTGCCGGGGATTCTCGCCATCGGCGACGTGATCGCCGGCCCGATGCTCGCCCACAAGGCGGAAGAGGAGGGCATCGCCGCCGTGGAACTCCTCGCCGGCAAGGCGGGCCACGTCAATTACGGCGTCATCCCGGCGGTGATCTACACCACGCCGGAAGTCGCCTCCATCGGCCGCACCGAGGAAGAGCTGAAGGAAGCCGGCATCGCCTACAACGTCGGCAAGTTCCCGTTCACCGCCAATGCGCGCGCCAAGGTCAACCACCAGTCGGAAGGCTTCGTGAAGTTTCTCGCTGATGCCGTCACCGACCGGGTGCTCGGCGTCCACATCATCGGGCCGGAAGCGGGCGAGATGATCCACGAGGCGGCGGTGCTGATGGAGTTCGGCGGCTCCAGCGAGGATCTGGCGCGCACCTGCCACGCGCACCCGACGCGCTCGGAAGCGGTGAAGGAAGCCGCGCTCGCCGTCGACAAGCGCGCCATCCATATGTGATTCTTTTGGGACTGTTTGATCCGCCCCGAAGCGTCGGCTCCCTCAGCCGGCGCTTTGTGGTTCATGCAGCGCCGTGATGGCGTCCGCCAGCGCAAGCGTGCGCCGGGCGATGGCGACATGCAGATCCTCGATCATGCGCCCGTCGAGGGCAACGGCCCCCTTGCCGGCGTTTTCGGGCGCGGTGAAGGTTGCGATCACGGCGCGCGCCTCGGCGATTTCCGCGGCTGTCGGACCGAATGCGGCATTGGCGGCCTCGATCTGCGTGGGATGGATCAGCGACTTGCCGTCGAAGCCGAGATCGCGGCCCTGTGCGCATTCGGCTGCGAAGCCCGCCGCATCGCGAAAATCGTTGTAGACCGAATCGATGACCGCAAGACCGCTGGCGCGCGCGGCGAGCAGCACCGATTGCAGCCAGGCGATCAGCGGCGTGCGGTGCACACCGGGGCGCACGCCGGTTTCGCGCGCGAGATCGTTGGCGCCGACGATGAACAGCGCGAGGCGGCTTCCGGGTTCCAGCGCCGTGCGGGCGATGGCGTCGGCGTCGAGCACGCCGCGGGCGGTCTCGATCATCGTCCACACGCGCACCTTCGCGGGCGCGCCGAGCGCGTCGAGTCTGGCGGCGACATGGCGGACGGTATCCGGCGACGAGACCTTCGGGACGACCACCGCATCGGGCGTGGCGTGGGCGGCGAGCGCGAGATCGGCCTCGAACCACGGCGTCTCCGGCCCGTTGATGCGCAGCGCCGTCTCGCGGCGGCCGAATCCTTGCGCGAGCGCCCGCCCGGCGTCGGCGCGCGCCGTTTCCTTGGCCGAGGGCGCGACGGCGTCCTCGAGGTCGATGATGATGCTGTCGGACGCGAGGCCGCGCGCCTTGTCGAGCGCGCGGGTATTGGAGGCGGGAGCGAACAGCAGGCTCCGGCGCGGTCTGACGATCCGGGTCACTCGGCAGTCCAGCCGCCGTCGATCGGGATGATGGCGCCGGTGATGGACCGGGCGTTGTCGGAGGCGAGGAACACCGCGAGCGCCGCGACTTCGTCCACCGTGACGAATTCCTTCGTCGGCTGGGCGGCGAGCAGCACGTCGCGCTTCACCTGCTCCTCGGTGATGCCGCGCGCCTTGGCGGTGTCGGGGATCTGCTTCTCGACGAGCGGCGTCCAGACGTAGCCGGGGCAGATGGCGTTCGCGGTGATGCCGAAGGTCGCCGTCTCCAGCGCCACGGTCTTGGTGAAGCCGGCGATGCCGTGCTTGGCCGAGACATAGGCCGACTTGAAGGGCGAGGCGACGAGCGCGTGGGCGGAGGCCGTGTTGATGATGCGGCCGAACTTGCGCTCCTTCATGCCCGGAATGGCCGCCCGGCTGGTGTGGAACGCCGCCGACAGGTTGAGCGCGAGGATGAGGTCCCACTTCTCGACCGGGAACTCCTCGACCGGCGACACGAACTGGATGCCGGCGTTGTTGACGAGGATGTCGACGCTGCCGAAGGCCTTCTCGGCCTCGACCACGAGGTTGAACGCCTCATCGGCCTTGGAGAGGTCGGCAGCCGAGTAGAAGGCCTTGACGCCGAACTCGTCCTCGATGCCGAGGCGCTCCTTCTCGATGTCGGCCACATCGCCGAAACCGTTGATGACGACGTTCGCGCCCTCGCGCGCGAAGGCGCGGGCGATGGCGAGGCCGATGCCGCTGGTGGAGCCGGTGACGACGGCGGTACGCGATTTCAGGGACATGTGCAGAAGCCTCCTTGGCTTTCCGTGGAAATGGTCCGGTGCAGCCAGCCACAGAGCCGCGCCGCCTGCCGGGGCACGATCGACCCCGGTGGAGTTTGCCGAGACCGACCGAAAAGACAACCCCTCAGAGCATGTCATCATTTCACGGAAACGATGACGGTCTCCAACGTTTTGATTTGGAGCGAATTCTTGTCGATCAGATGATTCCGTCCGATCGGAACGCACTCCAAAATGATTGCCGGTTACAGTATCGGCCCGTCGTGGTCGAGGGCAGCGGGCCCATCATAGGCCTGTTTTCCCGTCGTTATGTGACGCTTGCGTCAATCTCGGATCGGCGCGCGGGCCGCATGGCGGCAGAAATTATGATACCATATATGGATAGTGTATGCCTTGAGCGATCGGCGCGTCGCCGATCGGTTGGCGAAAGGGAAGGAAACAGGCGTGAACGCTCGCCCCGCCTCCGGCAGTTCGCCCGGCCCCGGCCGGCCTCATGCCCATGATTATGACCATGACCATCCGCACGATGGCGATTGCGATCACGCGACGAAGCGCGCCGCCGTCGCGGCCGACGCGCTGGCCCAGGCGGAGGCGGTCTGCGCGGAGCGCAGCGTGCGGCTGACGCCGATCCGGCGCGACGTGCTCTCGGCCCTCTACGCCACCCACCGGCCGCTCGGCGCCTACGACATCGCGGACATCATGGCCCGCGAGGCGGAACGGCGGGTGGCGCCGATCACCATCTACCGGGCGCTCGAATTCCTGCTGGAGCAGGGATTCGTGCACAAGCTGGAAACCCGCAATGCCTTCATCGCCTGCCCCCACGTCCATGAGCCGGGCGAGCTCGTGGCGTTCCTGATCTGCGAGGTCTGCGGGGGCGTGGACGAGGTGTCGTCACCCGCCTTCAGCGGCTCGCTGGCGCGCGTGCTGGCCCAGGCGGGCTTCGCGCCGCGCGCCAGGGTGGTGGAGATCGCCGGCATCTGCGCCCATTGCGGCGGCAAGGCGGAGAACCGCGATGATTCGGTTGCCGAGCACGCCTGAATGAGCGATAGAGATAGAGACTCATCCTCCCTGCCGGGATGACGGCTTACAGACTTCCTTGCAGACCGCCTTGCAGGTTCGACCGCCGATGAACGTCGCCACCGCCTCCCTCGCCGCAGAGGCCCGCCCGGCTGCCCGCCATCGCACCGTCGCCGTCGATGTCGGCGGCGTCATCGTGGGCGGCGATGCGCCGATCGTGGTGCAGTCCATGACGAATACCGACACCGCCGACGTCGCCGCCACCGTCAGGCAGGTGGCGGCGCTGGCGCGCGCGGGGTCGGAGCTGGTGCGCATCACCGTCGACCGGGACGAAGCGGCGCGCGCCGTGCCCTATATCCGCGACGCGCTGATGGTGAAGGGCGTTGATATGCCGCTCGTCGGCGACTTCCACTACATCGGCCACAAGCTGCTCGCCGACCATCCGGCCTGCGCCGAGGCGCTGGCGAAGTACCGCATCAACCCCGGCAACGTCGGCTTCAAGGACAAGCGCGACAGGCAGTTCTCGACCATTGTCGAGCTCGCGGCGAAGAACGGCAAGCCGGTGCGCATCGGCGCCAACTGGGGTTCGCTCGACCAGGAACTGCTCACCCGGCTGATGGACGACAATTCGAAAAGCGACACGCCGCTCGACGCGCGCGCGGTGACGCGCGAGGCGCTGGTGCAGTCGGCGCTGCTGTCGGCTGCCCGCGCCGAGGAGATCGGCCTTGCGCGCGACCGTATCATCCTGTCGGCCAAGGTATCGGCGGTGCAGGATCTCATCGCCGTCTACCGCGATCTGGCGCGCCGCTCCGACTACGCCCTGCATCTGGGGCTGACGGAAGCCGGCATGGGCTCGAAGGGCATCGTCGCCTCGTCGGCGGCGCTCGGCATCCTGCTGCAGGAAGGCATCGGCGACACCATCCGCTATTCGCTGACGCCCGAGCCCGGCGGCGACCGGTCGCTCGAGGTGCGCGCGGCGCAGGAACTGCTGCAGACGATGGGGTTCCGCACGTTCGTGCCGCTGGTCGCCGCCTGCCCCGGCTGCGGGCGCACGACATCGACCGTGTTTCAGGAACTGGCGCGCGACATCCAGCACTGGATCACGGCGTCGATGCCGGACTGGAAGACGCGCTATCCGGGCGTCGAGAGGCTCAACGTCGCCGTGATGGGCTGCATCGTCAACGGGCCGGGCGAGTCGAAGCACGCCGATATCGGCATTTCCCTGCCCGGCACCGGCGAGACGCCGTCCGCGCCCGTGTTCATCGACGGCGAGAAGGCCATGACGCTCAAGGGCGCTGGCATCGCCGACGAATTCAAGGCGCTCGTGAACGATTACATCGAGCGCCGGTTCGGCTGATCGGCGGCCACCATCACCGGCAGGGATGGCGCCTGCCGTCATACCCCAGATAGGTGCCCGTCGCCGGGTCGAACGAGCGGTACTTGCTGGCGCAATAGCTCAGCCATGAATCGCTCCGCGGCGGCGGTGCGCCTTGAGCCAGCGCGCTGCCGAGGATGGCTCCCGCCGCGAGCCCGACGACGCCGGCCGCAGCGGCCGCGCCGGGATTGTAGGAATGGCGGCGCGGGCCGTGATAGTAGTAGCGCGGCGGCGGCGCCGGGACCCAGGCACCGCGGGGCGGCCCCCGGTGCCAGCGCGGCGGCGGGTAGTGGCCGCGGAAATGCCGCGGCGGCCCATAGTATCCCCGCGGCGGGCCGTGACGGCGATGAAACCCCGGCGGCGGCCCATGGCGGCGATACTGGACATTGACGATCGGCAAATCCCCGGAGCCGGAGAAGCCGGCGTTCTGGACCGTCGCGGAGACGGGCCGGGCGTTGGCGGACTGGGCGCTGGCGTGAGCCAGCGGCAGGAAGGACATCGCCAGCGCGGGAAGGACGACGAGGCCGGCCCGCGCCACGCGCCGCCACAGCGGCGGCGGGACGGGGCTCGAGCCAAACGGTTTATGCGTCAGGACATGCATCACGAAAACTTCCCCACTGCTCGCTCCCGGCCAGAGGCGGGAGACGTAAGGTTTTCCGGACCGTCGGCGGCGTGCCCTGTCGAAAAGGCGACGGAGACAAATCGATCCGCCAACGTGTCATGCATGGATATTTGGACAGACCCGTGTGTCTTCAATAAGGCCCTTTGTTGTCGAATAAGGCCCTTTGTTGTCGGATTCGGCGCAGGCTGTAACAATTGCGATACCGGGCCGGTTATTCGGGCTGAACGCGCGGGCCGGCGCCGGTCGTCGCGCACGGCCATTGCCGGATCGATTCAACCACCGGCGCCTTCGCGCGCTCGAAGTAGGAGGCGATCTGCGCTCTGGCGCGTTCGCCGATCGCCTCGCGCAGCGCCGGATCGCCATGGAGGCGGCGCAGCGCCGCCGCCGCCGCGTCGATGTCCGGATCGGCCCAGGTGAGGCCCGGCGCGACATAGAGCTCGCTCGGATCGTTCACCGGCACCTGCCGGGCCGGCACGAGGCAGGCGCTCTCGGGCGTCATGAAGTCGGTGTTGCCGGACCACGCGGTCGCGACGACGGGCCGGCCGGCCAGCATCGCCTGCGCCGGCACGAGGCCGAAACCCTCGGCGCGATGCAGCGAGACGATGGCATCGGAGGAGGCGAGCAGCGCCCACATCGCGTCGTCGTCGAGCGTGTCCAGCATCAGCCGGATGCGCGGATCGTCGCCGATATGGGCGCGCACCTGCGCCAGCGCCTGCGCCTCGAGATGGGCGTCGCCGAGCTTGAGCACCAGCACCGCGTTGTCGGCCGCCGAAAAGGCCCGCCTGAAGGCATCGACGGCGGCCAGCGGATTTTTCCGCGCGAGGCTCGAACGCAGGCTCGCCACGACGGTGGCCACGAACGCATCCGGCGGCAGGCCGAAGCGCCGGCGGTCGGGCGCGAGGTGCACCGGCGCGCGCATGATGTGGGGCACGACGCGGACCGGCTGCGTGACGCCGGTGCCGAGAAAGGCCTGGCGTACGAATTCGGTCGGCACCCACACTTCGTCGACGAGCGACAGCGGCTCCAGCCAGTCCTCGGGAATGCGCGCCAGCTCCCACACGCAGTAGCCGATGATGTACTTGTCGGCGAGAATGCTCGCGGGCAGAAAATTCAGCGCATAGCCGAACTGTCCCGGATTGAAGTTGAAGATCACGGTGGCCGGCCCGCGAGCTTCCGGCAGCGCGCCCTTCTCGCCGGTGGCGAAGGCGTGGCCGATGTCGAAGTCGCGGATGGGAATGTCCGCTTCGGCGATGAGGGCACGGTTAAGCCGCGCGCTCCAGCCGAGGCCGAGCGGGCTCGACAGGAAGCCGCACATGAAGACCGGCGCGCGCGGCCCCTCCAGCCGTTGCCCGGCGCGCCGGGGCAGGGGAATGAGCCGCGCGACGATGCGCCGGCGCAGACGGCGCGGGATGAGCCGCCACAGCCGCACCAGCCCCAGCCGGAACCATAGTTGCGGCACGAGCCGCAAGGTTCGCTTCGTCCATGAAGGCGCACCCGGCGCGTCGCCATTATCCGGAGCCGTGTCGTTCATGCATGCTGCTTCGAATGAAAAGCCCAACGGAAAAACCCGGCGTCGGCAACGGCGCTCGGCCAGGTTAGTCGTTCGGCGTTGATTGACGTGTGAAGATCGATTTGCGCAGACCAGTTTCCCGGCCGCACACTACAGCATGAACCGAAAAACGCGAGACCTGTTTGTTGAATTCGCGCAACAGGCGGCGGCGATTGCAGTAAAAGACGACGGGAACTGCCCCGGCATTTTCCGCCAGACACCGCCGCCGGCCGCGGTGCCCGATGGCGCCCGCCTCGGGGAGCTCCTTCAGTCGCCGGCCTCTCCATAAGGCGGGGCTTCGCCGGCCACCGCCGCGACATCGGCCGCATTCCTGCGGCTCGCCGGCGCGCGGGCGGGGGCGTCGATATCGAATGCGGCGGCGTGCCGGTCGGGGGAAGCGACGGCGGCCTGCCTGCCCGCGGCGCCGGCCAGTTTCTCGCGGACCTGCTCGAGCTCCATGGTCTTCTTGCCGAGCAGCCGCTGCAGCTCCCGTACCTGCTCCTGGAGCTGGCGGTTGTCGGAGGCGAGCGCGTCGCGGGCGCGCGTGTCCTCGACGAGCGTGCTCCGCGTCGGGCCGCTGCCCGCCGTCTGTGCCGGGGCGCCGAAAAGAATGGAGAACGTCACCGGATCGTAGTAACGCAAGATTTCACGGACGAAATCCGCCAGTTCCAGCCCGATCGCGCCCGCCCATGCTTCGTAACGGTCGGGCGGGATGCGGCCATGCCCCGTCTCGATCTGCGAAATGAAAGTATAATATTCGACGCCAAGAATTTCAGCCAGTTGCCGCTGCGACAGGCCGGCGCTCTCCCGCCTCTCCTTCAGCCACCTGCCGCCGAGGCGGCGGAGTTCTTTCGTATCCTGGTTCTGTCTCTGGTTCGTATACATTTAATCCTCACAAAAAAATGATATCATAAAAATTATCACTTATATATTTTAACAGGCGCCGCGTATGTCCGAAACTTGTACTTACTATCTGCATGACATTGTTCTTTCATGATCAGGCGCCAGTGGACGTCGAGCATCATGTGTTACGCTACGTATATGATTAATTATCAATACATTACTTTATTTTTCTAATCAGGACAAGTCTCCCGAATTGCGTAAGCCTTTCGCCGCCCCGCCTTGCCGTTCTGCTGTCGCGCGTCCGTTCTGCTGTCGCGCATCTCGGAGTAGCGCTCTCAGGCGGGGCGGGAGGCGTCCGCGCGCTGGTGCAGCAGGCGGCGGACTGATTCGGTGATCAGCGTTCGAAGGTCGCGCGCATGCAGGGAACCGCCGAGGCCGGGCGCGATGGCGGTGAAGGAATTGTTGAGGCGCGTGAGATGGAGGATCAGTTCGCCGGTTCCCGCATCGGTGACGGCGAACCACGGGTCGCCCTCGTCGGATGTTCCCCAGCCCGTTTCGATCGCTGCGTCGGGTTGGGCAAGCTGCTGTATCGCCTGCCGGATTTCGTCCAGGTCACCGGCGCTCCATCCCGGTCGGCCGCAGAATTCCTGCGGCGGAAAAATCACCCTGTCGCTCATCTTGCCCCGCTCCGAACCGCCTTTCGCAACGCCCCACCGGCGCCCGATCCGGTCGGGTCGGGCCTCGCGCTCCGGCCTCGAATCTCCTGCCTCGATTTCCTGCCCCGGCAGACCCTCGCCGATGCCCGCGGTTCCATCGGAACCGAATGAGAAAATGTCAGACGAAACAGAAAGTTGCCGCTCCATGCCGGGAAACCGGACGGCACCGACGCCCCGGACCAGCAGACCGACATGAAAAACAGCAGTCGACCAGAATTACATATCAATAACAAGTATATTAAATTTGTCAACAGTACAATAAAATTTATTGAAGGAAAGAAATTTGTCGAAATTGAAATTATTGAATTCGATTCGCGTCAGTGAGTCGTAAAAAATTTCGATCTGGCATCTCCGTTGTGAGTTCGCTAAATGTTTATATAGATCCGAAACATACTATTATACAAAATTCAGTATGATTTGAACATAATGTTCATTGCAATAAGTGCATTTGGTTGCGTCGGTTGCATCGATCGCTTATTATTTGATATAGAGTGGTGGCTGGGCATCGTGTGGCGTCCGGGGCGTTCCCCCTGTTGCGCTTGCCGTCTGCGTGGCGTTCATGGGGTCTGGACAGCGGGATGCGTTCCATATGGCAATCGATATCGTAGGGTTACGCGGGCAGGCTGCGCGCTGGTTCGGGCAGACGTGGGGCGGCAGGGCCGGCCGCGCCTCCGGCGAGGGGCGTGCGCTTGTCGCCGCGGACGGGGCTTCTGGTGCCACGGCACGCCGCAAGGGCCAGAGCGCGCTCGACGCCGCGCTGCGCGCGGCGCGCCCGGCCATCCTCACCGCGGTGTTCTTCAGCCTGTTCACCAACGTGCTCGGCCTCGTCGGGCCGCTGTACATGATGCAGGTGTACGACCGCGTGCTGTCGAGCCGCAACGTCACGACCCTGCTGCTGCTGACGCTGATCGTCGCCCTGCTGTTCGCCACCGGCGCCATTCTGGAGACCGTGCGCACGAAGGTGCTGGTGCGCGGCGGCATCGCCTTCGATGCCGAGGTCAAGACGGAGGCGTTCGACGCCGTGCAGCGCGCCACCATCCAGCAGCCGTCGCAGGGACATACGCAGGCGCTGCGCGACGTCGACACGGTGCGCGAGTTCTTCACCGGCGCCGGTATCATCGCCGGCTGCGATCTGCCGTGGGTGCCGATCTACGTGGTCGTCGCCTTCCTGCTGCATCCCTGGTACGGCTTCTTCGCCATCGTCGCCTGCATCATCTCGGGTATCATCGCCGTCGCCAATGACCGCGCCACGCGCCCGACGCTCGACAAGGCCACCCGGGCCTCGATCGTGGCCAACGGCCAGGCGGCGGCCACGTTCCGCAACGCCGAGGTGCTGCAGGCCATGGGCATGGTGGGGCGCCTGCGCCGCCGCTGGGAGACGAGCCGCGACGCCGCGCTCGGCTGGCAGGCCGATGCGTCCGACCGCGGCGGCCTGCTGCTGGCGGCGAGCAAGTTCCACCGCACGTTCTCGGGCAGCCTCATTCTCGGCATCGGCGCCTATCTCGCCATCCACCGCGAGATCTCGCCCGGCATGATGATCGCGGCCTCCATCATCGTCGGGCGCTGCACCCAGCCCATCGAGGTGGCGATCAGCAACTGGAAGGGGTTCGTCGGCATGCGCGGCGCCTTCAAGCGCGTGCAGGCGCTGCTGCGCATGGTGCCGCCCGGCCCCGAGCGCATGCGCCTGCCCGACGCCAAGGGCCAGCTCGTGGTCGAGGGGCTGGTGGTGCGTGCGCCCGGCCGCGAGCTGCCGGTGCTCAAGGGCGTGTCCTTCGGCGTGCAGGCGGGCACGGTGCTCGGCGTGATCGGCCCGAGCGCCGCCGGCAAGTCGAGCCTCGCGCGCGCCATCGTCGGCGTCTGGCCGGCGCTTGCCGGCTCCGTGCGCCTCGACGGCTCCGATCTCAAGCACTGGGATCCCGAGCAGCTCGGCCGCTCGCTTGGTTATCTGCCGCAGGACGTGGAGCTTTTCGGCGGCACCGTCGCCGAGAACATCGCCCGTTTCGACTCCATCGAGGAGGCGCAGGTCGTCCAGGCCGCGCAGATGGCCGGCGTGCATGAGATGATCCAGCATCTGCCGCAGGGCTACAACACCGAGATCGGCGACGGCGGGCACACGCTTTCCGGCGGGCAGCGCCAGCGCATCGGCCTCGCCCGCGCGATCTACGGGCTGCCGGCGCTGATCGTGCTCGACGAGCCGAACGCCAACCTCGACGCGGCCGGCGAGCAGACGCTGATGAACACCATCCGCGCGCTGAAGACGGCGAAGCGGACCGTCGTCCTCGTCACCCACAAGACGAACATCCTGACCATGTGCGACGCGATCCTGATGATCGCGGACGGCACGGTGCAGGCCTTCGGCAAGCGCGACGAAGTGCTGGCGCGCGTCATGGGGCCGCGGGTGGTGACGCCCCAGCCCGCCGGTGGCCAGCAGGCCGTCTCCGACGCCACCGTCGCCACGAACCGGCCGATAACCGCGCAGGGCTGAGCCGCATCCGGGGGCGCTCATCCGCCAGCCGGAAGCCGGCCGAACATCGAAGCATCGCAGGGCCCGGTCCGGCGGGATCGGATCGGGTTCCCAAGGTAGCAGGAAGTACCGGATATGAATGACGAAGCTCCCAAGTTTTCAAGCGACTATCGGCCCGTCGCCCGGTTCGGCTACGCGGTGATCGTGCTGACGTTCGGGCTGCTGGGGGGCTGGGCGGCGCTCGCCAGCATCGACAGCGCCGTGGTGGCGACCGGCGTCGTGTCGGTGGAGAGCAAGCGCAAGGCGGTGCAGCACCTCGAAGGCGGCATCGTGCGCGAGATCAACGTCACCAACGGCGACAGGGTGGATTTCGGGCAGGTTCTCTTCCGGCTCGACCCCACGTCCTCCGATGCCAACTACGCCGCCACCCGGCACCAGCTCGACATGGCGCTGGCCACCGAGGCGCGCCTCGTCGCCGAGCGGGACTCGCTGCCCGAGATCGTTTTTCCGCAGACGTTGCAGCACCGCAACAACGAGCCGGAGGTGGCACGCACCCTCGATGATCAGCTCACCCAGTTCCGCGAGCGCCGGGCGTCGCTCGACGGGCAGATCTCCGTGATGAAGAACCGCATCAACCAGTACGGGGCCGAGATCGACGGTCTTGAACGCGAGCGCGAGTCGGCGCAGCAGCAGCTCTTCTTCATCGACGACGAACTCGTCGGCGTGAAGATGCTGGCCAAGAAGGGCCTCGTTTCCAAGACCCGCGAATCGTCGCTTGAGCGTGAGAAGGCCCGTCTCGACGGCGTCATCGGCCGCAACCAGGCCGACAGCGCCAAGGCGCGCAACGCCATCGGCGAGATCGAGATCCAGATCCGCCAGGTGCAGCAGCAGTTTCTGGAGCAGGTGAGCGAAAGCCTCGCCGACGTGCGTCTCAAGCTCGGCGACCTGCAGGAGCGCATCCGCGTCGTCGAGGATGTGCGCAACCGCATCGACGTCGTCGCGCCCCGCTCCGGCGTCGTGCACAACCTCAAGGTGTTCACGGTCGGCGGCGTCGTGCGCCCCGGCGACACGCTGCTGGAGATCGTCCCCGATGACGACGAACTCGTGGTCGAGGCGCATGTCGAGGTCACGGACATCGACAGGGTGCACACGGGCCTTGAGGCGGAAGTGCGCTTCCCCGCCTTCCACAGCCGCACCACGCCGCTCATCATGGGCACGCTGCAGGACATCTCCCGCGACCGCCTGACCGACGAGAAGACCGGCGTGCCCTACTATCTGGCGCTGGTCGCGGTGCGCGACACCGACCTGCCGGGGGATCTCAAGACGCGTCTGCGCCCCGGCATGCCGGCGGACATCATCTTCCCCACCGGCGAGCGCACGGTGCTTGACTATCTGACGCGCCCCCTTACAGAAGCGGTGACGACTTCGTTCCGCGAAAGGTGAGGCCCGACATGTCCGATACCCAGCATATCCCCTTCATCGCCATGAACCGGTTCAAGGTGCTCAAGGGCTCGGAGGAGGCTTTCGAGCAGGTATGGCTGTCGCGCGAGATCCACCTGCACACGGTGCCGGGTTTCGTCGAGTTCCACCTGCTGCGCGGCCCCGGGGACGAGGAGCACACGCTCTATTCCTCCCACACGGTCTGGCGGTCCAGGGCCGATTTCGAGGCCTGGACCCGCTCGGAGGCGTTCCGCGCCAGCCATCGCGATGCCGGCGAGCACAAGCCGCTCTATGCCGGGCACCCGCAGTTCGAGGGCTTCGAGGTGTTGCAGACCGTCTACAGCGACGGCCGGCGCGAGATCCCCGCTGGCGCGGCCTAAAGCGCTTTCCGATCAGATGGTATCATCTGATCGACAAGAACTCGCTCAAAATCAAAGAGTTAGAGCGTGCCATCGTTTCACGGAAACGCTGGCACGCTCTATGCGCCGGGCGCGACCCGGATGACGAACGTCAGCACGCGGCCGTCGCTGGTGCTGGCCTCGAGGCGGTGGCCGGTCTCGCTCACGAGATGCGGGATGTCGACCACGGCGAGCGGGTCGGTGCAGGTGACGGTCAGCACCGCGCCGGGCACGGCCCGCGCCAGCGCCTTGCGCGTGCGCAGCGCCGGCAGCGGGCATTTCAGCCCGCACAGATCGAGCGCGATCGTCTCCGCCGCCCCGCCGCCCATCACTGACCGCGCTGCGCCCTTGTCGCGAAGCGCACGGCCTCCTCGGCGGCGCGGAACTGGGCGCGCGCCTTGTTGATGCACTCCTGCAGCTCGCTCTCGGGGTCGGAATCGTGCACGATGCCCGCCCCCGCCTGCACCGACATGCGGCCGTCCCTGATCACCGCCGTGCGCAGCACGATGCAGGTGTCCATCTCGCCGCCGGCGCCGAAATAGCCGATACAGCCGGCGTAGGGGCCGCGCTTCTCGCGCTCCAGCTCGTCGATGATCTCCATCGCCCGCACCTTCGGCGCGCCGGAGACCGTGCCCGCCGGAAAGCCCGCCGCCAGCGCGTCGATGACGTCGTGACGCGGATCGAGCCGCCCCACGACGTTCGAGACGATGTGCATGACCTGGCTGTAGTATTCGAGGTAGAAGCTGTCCGTCACCTGGACCGTGCCGATGGACGACACCCGCCCGACGTCGTTGCGCCCGAGATCGAGCAGCATCAGGTGCTCGGCCCTCTCCTTGGGATCGGCGAGGAGCTCCGCCGCGAGCGCGGCATCGGCCGAAGGCGTCTCGCCTCGCCGGCGCGTGCCGGCGATGGGGCGGATGGTGACCTCGCCGCCCGCGACCTTCACCAGGATCTCCGGGCTGGAGCACACCACCTGGAAATCGTTGAAGTCGAGATAGGCGAGATAGGGCGAGGGGTTGGAGCGGCGCAGCGCCCGGTAGAGCGACAGCGGCGGCAGCGCGAAGGGCGCGTCGAACCGCTGCGACAGCACCACCTGGAAGATGTCGCCGGCCTTGATGTATTCCTTCGCCCGCGTCACCATGGCGCGGAAATCGTCGGGCGGCGTGTTCGACACCGGCTCGGGCGGGGCGATCGCGCCGACATCGACCGGCGGATCGTGCGGCAGCGGCGCATCGAGCGCCAGCACCGCCTCGTCGAGCCGGGCCAGTGCCGCCTCGAACGCTTGGCGCGCGCTCACCCCGGGGCGCGGACGCACCGGCGTCACCAGCGACAGCGCGTCGGTGACGGAATCGAACACCGCAATCAGCGTCGGGCGCACCATCACCGCGTCCGGCACGTGCAGCGCGTCGGGCGGCGGGGCGGGCAGGCGCTCCATCTGGCGCACCATGTCGTAGCCGAGATAGCCGAACACGCCCGCCGCCATCGACGGCAGGCCGCGCGGCAGGTCGAGGCGGCTCTCGGCGAGCAACGCCCGCAGGCTGTCGAGCGGCGGGTGCGGATCCGCTTCCGCCGGCGCCCCGTCGCGTGCCACCTCCACCGCGCCGTCGCGGCAGCGCCAGACGACGTCCGGGTTGAGGCCGATGATGGAATAGCGCCCGCGCGCCGCCCCCCCCTCGACCGATTCGAGCAGCAGCGAGGGGCCGCGCGCGATCGCCTGCAGCTTGATATAGGCCGCGACCGGCGTCTCCAGGTCCGCCACCAGCGTGACGGAGACGACGTCCGCCACCCCGGCGTCGTAGCGGGCGGCGAAATCCGCCGAAAAGTGCGTATCGGTCATGTCCGCTACCTTAAAGGCCAGTGGCGGTGGCGAGCGCCTGCGGATTGACCGTGGGGCGCAGCTCCGCCTGCCGCCTGCCGATGTATTCCGTCAGCAGGTCCTCGGCGATGACGGCGCTGAGCTGCTCGGCGACCGCGACCGCGCGCGGCGATGCCGCGTCGAGCGGCGGCGTGACCGCGCCGGTGACCTGGAACACGACGCGCCCTCCCGGCACCGCCGCCGATCCCGCCTTGCCCCTGTGGGTGGCGAAGATCTGCTGCACCACGGCCGGCGCAAGGCCGGGGGCCTCGCCGACGCGGGCGATGTCGCTCGCCGTCGACACCGGCGAGGCGAGCGCGCCCGCCGGCAGCGAGTCCGTGACGGCCTCGAACGCCTCGCCGCCGTCGAGCCGCGCCACGATCTCGCCCGCGACCGCCGCGAGCCTGTCGTCCACGGCCTCCTCGCGCCAGCGCGCCAGCGCGTCCGCGCGCGCCTCCTCGAAGGTGCGGTCGCGCTCGGGCGCGACGTCGGTGACATCGAACCATACATAGCCCGTGCCGGTGCTGGTCTGCCGGCGCAGCGGCGCGTTGTCGGCCCCCACGTCCGAGGCGAAGGCGGCGGCGATCAGCGCGTCGGCTTCCGGCAGGTCAGAGACGGGCGCGCCGTCGCGCCCGCGCCCGTTGCGGTCGACGGCCGGCACGGTCTGGAACGGGAGCCCGTTCTCGGCCGCGATCTCGCCGAGCGGCCGCGCCGTGGCGCGCGCCTCCTCGATGCGGTCGTGCAGGGCCTCGACGGCGGCGCGCGCCGCGTCGATGGCCACCGCGAGGCGCACCGACTGCTCGACCTCGCCGAAGGACTGGACCGACGGCGGCGTGATCGACACCACCCGCACGATCACCGCGCCGAAGCGTCCCCTGACCGGCGCGCTGATGCCCGGCTCCGCCAGGGCGAAGGCGGCCTCGGCGACGGCCGGATCGAACACCGCGTTGCGTGCCACGAGGCCGAGGTCGTAATCGGATTCGGCCACCTTGCGCTCGGCGGCGATGGCCTCGAAAGCCTGCGCCAGCGCCTGCTCGGCGTTGGCGCCGTCCGCGGTCGCGGCGGCCGTCAGGCGCCGGTGGACGGCGTCGGCCTCCGTCTCGTTGGGGAACACGAGCTGCTGCAGGTGGCGCGTTTCGGGCGTGCCGTAGCGGCTTTCCCTGTCGGCCTCGTAGCGGGCGAGCGCCGCCTCGCGGCTCACCTCCTCGGGCTTCGCCAGCGTCTCGGGGTCGATGGTCAGCACCGAAAGGGCGCGGAATTCCGGCAGGCGGAAGAGCGCGGTGCGCTCCTTGAACCACGCCTCCAGCGCCGCGTCGTCGGGATCGTCGACCGCGCCGGCCGCGGCGGGGGCGAGCGTGGCGTGAAGCGCCTCGCGCCGTTCCGCGCCATAGCGGTGGAAGGCCGCCTGCATGGGCAGGGGGGGCGCGATGTCGCCGGTGAGGCTCTCGGCGATCTGGCGGCGCGGCAGCACGGCGCGCTGCTCCCGCACGAAGGCCGGTTCGCTGATGCCGGCGTTCTGCAGCGCGGCGTCGAAGGCGGCGCGGTTGAAATTGCCGTCGCCGTCGCGGAACTGCGGCTCGCGCATGACGATGGCGACGATGGTCGCGTCCGGCACGGCGAGGCGCAGGTCGTCGGCGCTGGTGTCGAGCACGGCCTGCCCCACGAGCTGGCCCAGCACCTGCTGGTCGAGGCCCATCGCCCGCGCCTGTTCCGGGCTGACGGGCGTGCGCAGCTGCCGCTGCACGTTCTGCAACTGGTTGAGATAGGCGTCGCGCATCTCCTGCACGGAAATCGTCCTGTTCCCGACGCTCGCCACCGTGCTGCCGCCGGGATTGGTGATCCAGTCGGCCACGCCCCAGATCGCGAACGACACGATGAGCAGACCGAACAGAACGAATGTCAGGGCCTTGCCGATCCAGTGGCGGCCGGAGTTGCGGAAGATTTGCAGCATGGTTCGATCGGGGTCCGGAGCACGAGAAATACAGGGCCTGGGTACCGATGCCGGCGCTTTCCGATGGGATCGCGCGTCCGCGTCGCGCCAGGCCGTTCGCAGCGTTCTAGCGATAAAGGGGAAACGTTCCGGCGGCAAGTGTCCCGGCGGCGAGCGGCGTCTCGCCGTGCCGGCTCCCGCGTCCCGTGGTCCGGCGGTGTCGCCGCCCGCGCCGGATATGTCGCCGCGCGGGCCATGACGGGCGCCGGCGGGAATCCGTCTTCCGTCATGGTCTTCCGCCATGGCACGGTTCAGACACATTTGTGGCGCATTGGACACATTATGCGTCAATTCAAAGGCATTAACGCTGTTTGTGTCTATACATCCCGGACAAAACCTGCATTGTGTGCCGTATCTGTCGGACCATGGTGCGTTGGCCGTGAGGGGCGCGTGACGGGGTCGGACGTCAGTGAAAGAGGCAATACGCAATGGTTGAATACGAGAATTCATCAGGCCTTGGCGGAAGCGTATCCGAAGGGGTCGGGAACGTTCCCGTACGGGGTCGCCGGCGGGCGAGCGGCGAATCACGTCCGTCAGTGGCCGGCCGCGCCGCCCGGCTCGCGCTGACCGCCGCCCTCCTGTCATCCACAGCCCTGATCGCCGCCGGCGCGGTCGCTCCCGCCCATGCGCAAGCGGTAGTCTGGGGGGGCGGTACCAGCGAGGCATGGGAAGTCAGCACCAACTGGAGCGGTGGTGTGCTGCCTGGTGCGACTAGCGATGTCGTCATCGACGTTGGTGGGATCCCGACCCCCGGTCCGGTATTCACGGGGGCGGGCGCTCTCAACGTCGGCACGATCACGATCAACGGCGGCCCTTCTACCGCCGGCGTGCTGACCATCAGCGGCGGCACGCTCACCGCTACCGGCGATGTGACGCTGCAAGGGGATGGGGGTGGAGGCCCCTCCGCTCAGATCCTGATCGACGGCGCCAACGCCGAGTTGGTCGGCGCGGAGTTGAAACTGTTTTCGGGCGGCGGCACCTCGTTCGAGATCAGGCAGGGCTCGGCGGAATTCGGCAGCGCGACCATCTCCGCCGGTGAGTTGAAGATCGGTGCGGCTGGTGGCGCGAACGGGGTCCAGTTTCTCGCCGGCGGGCTGACGGTCAACAACGACGGCGCGGTCGGCATTCGTGGCTCCGAGACGTTCGCCGTGATCGCCGGCGACGTCTCGGTCACGGGCGCGGGCGCGGAGCTTACGCTCAATGCGGGCGCGCCCGCCGCAGAGGGCAGGGGCCTCTCCATCACCGGAGGCCTGACGGCGAGCGACAGCGCGACCCTCTCCGTCATAAGAGGTCTGCTGAACGTCGGGGGCGACCTGACGCTCGGCGGCGGCTCGCTCGCGGTCAGTGGCGCTGACGCGAAGGTGGATGTCGGAGGTACGCTCACGGTCTCGGGTAACACCGGCGATCTCAGCATCGGCATGGGCGAGGTGGACGTCACCGGCGCGGCGACCGTCGGCACCGGGGGCAAGCTGAGCGTCGGCCCCAGTGCTGCCACGCTCACCGTCGCTGGCCTGACCGTTTCCGGCGCAGGCGAGGTCTCGGTCGCGGGCGAGGATACGCTCCTCACGATCGACGGCGACGCGTCGCTCATCGGCGAGAACACCAGGCTGACGCTCGACACGGGCGGGGCGCCAGCGGATGGCAAGGGCATCGCCATCGACGGCAAGCTGGATGCGGCCGAAGGAGCGACCATTGAGGTCAGGTCCGGTCTGCTGGCTGTTACGGGCGACCTGACGGTTGCCGACAGCACGCTCAAGGTGAGCGGCGACGACGACGAGGAAGGCGAGATCAGGGCCGCCAACGTGATCGTTTCGGGCACTGGCGTGTTCGAGCTCGGGTCCGGAGGTTCCTTCGAGGTTGATGATATCAGCCTGGTGGACGAGGAATCCAGCTTCGTGGTCGTCGGCGACGGCGACGCGGAAGTGGGTTCCAGGATCACTGGCGATGGTTTGGTCCATCTGAGCACGGATTGGGAAACGAACACGCTGGAGCTCCAGAACGAGGAGAACGACTTCACCGGCGGCATCACCGTCACCAAGGGTACGCTCGTGGTCTCGGACGTCGCCGCGCTCGGCGCGGAGGGCTCGCGCACCGTCCGGTTCGGCGCCGCCGTCGCGGAAGAAGCGATTGTGCTGTTCGACGAGGACATCGAGAGCGACGACGGCGTGACGTTCGCGCGCGTCGACGCCGGCAACGCGATCGTCATCGGGGCGGCCGGCACCGAAAAGACCTTCAGCATCAACCAGGAGCTTGGCGGCGAGGGCGACGTCATCCTCGGCGCGAACGGCGGCACGATCGCGCTGACCGGCAAGAACACCTATGGTGGCGAAGACGTCAAAACCCGGATCTACGACGGCACGCTCCAGATTTCGACCCTCGACAACCTCGGCGCGGGCGGCGAAGACACCGGCGACGAGGAGTGGACGAGATTGGTCGAGATCGGCGATGGCGCGGGGTTGGCGATCGCCGGCGCCGGCGACTTCACCGACGACACCTCCCTCAGGATCACCGCGGCCAATGACTTCGCGATCTCCGTCGACGAGGCGGCGAATACGTTCACCCTCAGCAACAAGCTCACCAGCATCGACACCGGCACGCTCGAAAAGAAGGGCGACGGCAAGCTCGTTCTGGCCCAGAGCGAGGTCAACGACATCGCCGGCGTCAGGATCTCCGGCGGCACGCTCGCTGCGACGGCGGAGGGCCAGTTAGGCGGCGGGGCCATCAGCCTGAACGGCGGCTTCCTCAATGTCGGGACGGATGCCGATACGGGCATCGCCAGTGACGACAACCTGACCATCAGGTTTGAAAAGGGATCGGAGCCGGGCGAGACGCTCAGGAGCGGTTTCGACATCGACGCGGACAAGTCCTTCACCCTCGACGGCGGCGTCGTGCACAGTGGTGAAGCGGGCGACGGCACCATCACCCTTGTCAAGAAGGGCGACGGCACGCTGGTGCTGGGCGGTGTGGCCAGCGGCGCGCAGGTCGACAACATCATCGAGGCCGGCACGCTGTCGGTGACCGACGCGGCTCAGCTCGGTGACGGGACCAAGCAGGTCACCTTCGCCGGCGGCGCGCTCGGCATCGGCGACGGTGCGGGTACGGCTGCACTCGCTGACGACACCGGCATCCTCCTCGTCTGGGGTGGTGACAATGCCGACGGGGACGCCACGATCGACGTCGCCCAAGGGTCGAGCTTCACCATCGCGGACAACGCGTTCGGCGTCGTCGATGACGAAGTGGCGAGTGGCGCGCTGGTCAAGAAGGGCGAGGGCACCCTCGTCCTCTCGAACGCCGATATCGCCTACGAGGGCGGCACGGTCGTGGAGGCCGGTACGCTGAAGGTGGACGACGGCGACGACAAGTTCCGCCTCCTCGACGGCAAGTACACGGTCAACGGCGGCACGCTCGAGGCCGACGTCTCCGACCTGACGATCACCGAACTCGCCGGCTCCGGCAAGACGGGCGCGGAGATCCTCGACAGCGAAAGCGAGAGCTACGATCCCGCGCGGTACGAGCTCGACGCGGGCACGATCGTCATCGCCAGCGGCGAGGCGGACGACGGGGACACCCAGAGGGAAACGACGCTCACGATCAACCAGACCACCGGCGACACCGGCTTCTGGGGCAAGATCGTCGGCTTCTTCACCGAGGGCGCCGATTCCGAAGCGGATCCGCGCGCGCTTGCCGGCACGCTGGAGATCGACGCGGCCGACAAGGAAGTCGTCCTCACGGGCAACGCCAGCGAGGTCGACACCGTCAACGTCAAGGCGGGCACGCTGCGCGTCGACAACGGCACGCTGCCGGTCTCCGACCTGCTCGGCGCGCCGACGACGACGTACGAGGGCTCGCTGACGGCCAACGCCGTCAACGTGGACGGCACGGAAGACGCCCGCGCCTCGCTCGCCGGTTCCGGCACCGTCAGCGCGCCGGTCTCGGTCGGCCAGTACGGCTCGCTGCTCGGCAACAAGGCCGGCACGCTGACCATCAACGGCGACGTCACCTTCGAAGACGGCGCGACGATCGAGCTCGGCGGGTTCCTCCTCGGCCACCACAACGCCGCCGGCACGGAGGACATCACCAACCAGTACTTCCACGTCGACGGCACGGTGACGGCCGCCGAGGACGGCACCTTCATCAACCTCAACAACGACGCGATCGACCCCGGCATCTACCGCGTCATCAGCTCGACCGAGGTCATCGTCAACGGCGACAGCTTCGCGGTCGGCTCGATCGGCGAGGATCTGCCGGCCGGCAGCGTCGTCGTCAGCACGACGGGAGAGGGCCACAACATCGATCTGGTCGCCAACACCGGCCGCGCCGCGTCGCGCTTCTGGAACGGCACGCCGGTCGACGGCGTCTCCACCTGGACCGTGGACGGCAACGACTGGACCGATCTGGACAAGACCAACCCCGGCCCGCTGCACCAGACGGAGGACGGCAGCAGGGTCGGCGTGTTCGGCCACTCCGACTTCCCGCAGCAGGGCGGCACGGTCAACGTCAGCGGCGCCAACTACCTGACGCAGGGCCTGCAGTTCTTCGCCAGCGACTGGCTGCTGACGGGTGACGCGCTCGAGCTGAAGGGCGGCGCGGCCGAGACCGAATACGAAGGCAGGACGACGATCAACACCGGCGCCGGCAACATCGTCATCAACAACCAGCTCACCGGCTCGGCGGCGCTGCGCAAGACCGGTATCGGCACCCTCACCCTCTGGGGCGACAACACTTACGCCGGCGGCACGATCGTCGATGTCGGCACGCTCGCGGTCGCGAACGACGCCCACCTCGGCGACGCCGGCGGCTCGATCACGCTGAACGGCACGGGCGCCACATTGGCGCTCGGCCCGGACTTCGGCTCCACGGCGCGCGACATCGTCGTCAACCTGCCGGCCGAAACGTCGGGCTCCGTCAACCAGGCCAGCACCATCGACCTGGGCGGCGTGCCTCTCACCGAGGAGGGCACGGTGCGCTTCGGCGGCACGCTCACGGGTAACGGTCTCCTGACGTTCGCCAACGGCGGCGCGGTTTTCACCAGCCAGAACGCGGTGGACTTCGCCGGCGCGGTGCACGTCGCCGCCGACGCCGGCCTCGCGGTCGAGTATGGCGGTTCCATCAACACCCTGAGCGTCGACGGCGCGCTGTGGGGAACGTTCGGCCACACGCTGACGGTGACCAGCCTGAACCTGGCCAGCACGGCCGAGGTCGTGCTGGAGCTGCCGGCCGACTCGAACGGCGTCGTCGCCGCCTTCACGGGCACGAATGCGGTCCTCGGCGGCGAGATCGCCGAACTCGACCTGCCGGAAGACTACGCGGTCGGCGCCAACGGCACGTCGCTGCCGGTGTTTATCTTCGACAACCACTCCGGCGAGATCACCATCTCCGACGCGGTCAAGGACCAGTACGCCAATTCGAACTTCACCTTCGGCGGCGTGGTCAACGGCTACCTGGTGCTGAACTCCAAGACCTCGCCCGTCCCGCAGCCGGGCGACGGCGAGACGGTGAACGTCGATCAGTTCGCCAACCTCCAGAACTGGAGCGAGACGACGTTCGTCGACGGCCAGACCTGGAACAACGGCGTGGCGACCTTCAACGGCAACGGCACCAACAAGCCGATCAACGTCGAGGGCCAGGTCCGCATCGCCGGTCTGACCATCAACGGCCAGAACTTCCTGTTCAGGGATGCGGGCGTTGCCAGCAGGCCGGGCGCGTTCCTCCTGCAGGCCGCTTCGGGCCGCTCGGTGGTCGAGTTCACCGTCGCCCAGAACGGCTCGGCCACGATCGCCATCCCGATCGCGGGGGCCGACTTCGTCAAGATGGGCGCGGGTCACCTCGTCCTCGCCGGGAACAGCCCGGACTTCACCGGCACCGGTACGGTCCAGGCGGGCACGCTCTACGTGACGGGCAACTTCGCGAACGGCTCGTTTGCCGTGACCGGCGGCCTGCTGCGCGTGAACGGCTTCACCAGGAGCGTGACGGTCGGTCCGAACGGCACCCTCGAGGGCCTGTTCTCCGGCGACACCAGCGGCCGCGGCATCAACATCGGCACGCTGGTGGTGAACGGCGGTACGCTGAAGCCCGGTAACTCGCCCGGCCTGCTGCGTGTCGGCGGTCTGGAGCAGACGGCGGGTGCCATCGAGTTCGAGCGTGGCGACAAGATCGAGGTGCTCGCGGGCGTCGGCGGCACGCCGAACGGTCGCGCCATCTTCTCCAAGGCCGCGGACGGCGCTCAGGTCGATCTGCGCCTCACCGCCGACAGCCGCAGCTACACCTACGGCAATACCTACACCTTCGTGACGGCCGAGAACGGCGTGACGTTCACGTCGTCCGACGCGGTGAAGGTGACGGAAGTCGGCAATGGCCGCCTGTTCTCGTCCTTCGCCGCGGAAGCGGTGGGCACGCAGGGCAACTTCTACCTGAAGCGTGACCGCGCCTTCGGCACCCAGGCGTCGAACGGCAACCAGCTCGCCGTCGCCGGCGCTCTGGAAAGCCTGACGCCGACCGACCTGCGCAGCTCGCGCGGCACGATCTACGACGCCATCGCCTCGGCATCGAACGACGAGGCCCACCTCGTGCGTGCCGCCTTCGACCAGCTCTCGGGTGAGGTCCACGCGTCCGCCAGGGGCGTGCTGGTCGACGAAAGCCGCCACCTGCGCGAGGCGACCACCAACCGCACCCGTGCGGCGCTGAGCGGATCGGCTGCGGCCGCGCCCGGTCAGGTGGTTCAGGCTCCCGCCGGCTCCAACCTGGCGCTGTGGGGTCAGGTCTACGGGTCGTGGGGTGAGACCGACAGCTCCAGCAATACGGCCAAGCTCGACCGTTCGACAGGCGGCTTCGTGCTCGGCTTCGATACCGGCATCGCCGACAACTGGCGTCTGGGTATCGCGGGCGGCTACGCCAAGAGCGACATCAAGTCGAACGCGAACCTCAGCAAGGCCGATGTCGACAACTACAACCTCGCCGTCTACGGCGGCGGCCAGTTCGGTAACCTCGGCCTGCGCTTCGGTTTCGGCCACACCTGGCACCGTCTGGAAACCGAGCGTCAGCTCAACGTCCTCGGCCTGCGCGACAGCAACCAGGCCAAGTACGACGCCCGCACTCTGCAGCTCTATGCCGAGGCTGGCTACGAGGTGACGTTCGATGCGGCGACCGTCGAGCCCTTCCTGAACCTGGCCTATGTCCACCACTCCAGCGACAGCTTCGTCGAACGTGGTCTCGGCCTTGGCTCGGCGCTGACCTCGCACAGCCAGGATGAGAGCACCGGCTTCTCCACCCTCGGCCTGCGGCTGTCGAAGAACTTCGACCTCAGCGGCGCGAAGGGCACGGCGACCGGTACGTTCGGATGGAGGCACGCCTTCGGCGACGTCAACCCGACCGGCGTGTTCTCGGCGGCCAACGGCACCTCGCTGTTCGCCATCACCGGCGCCCCGATCGCCAAGAACGCGCTCGTCCTGGGCGTCGGTCTGGATGTCGAGATCGCGCACGGCACCACGCTGGGCGTGAGTTACAACGGCCAGGTCGGCGACAACACGAGCGACCACGGCGTGAGGGGTAACTTCTCGGTCAAGTTCTGATCCGCTGGAGCGCTTTTCGATAGACGGAATCATCCGAACGATCGGACTTCGCTCAAAACCGGGAAGCAGGAGGGTTTCACCATTTCCGTGAAACGGTGAAACCCTCTGCGAGAGGCAAGCGGGCCGGCGTTCTCGCCGGGTCCCGGACGGAAAACGGAGACGGGGACCGCGATCGTGCGGTCCCTGTTTCATTTGGCAGGAGACGAAAACGGTGTATCGTCCCGGCGGGATCGCGGTGTATGATGCGCCGTCACGTGTCCAGAAAAAGCGGATGCCGCTGTTTCCGCAAGTGCCATGGAAGGAATGCAGAGAATGGTTCGTGCAGTGCTTTTTCTGGCTGTCTCCCTGACGGCGTTTCCCCTGTTCGCCACGGATGCCTCGGCGCAGCAGTCCCAGGCACGGCGGGACAGCCTGACGCGGGACGACAGCTTTCTTTATGCGGCGCCCGCATCGGGCGGAACCCGCGTACCCAACTACGTCGCCGATTCCGCCAAGGGTCAGCCGTTTGACCAGAACGACCGACGCAGGTTCGAGCGGCCCTATCTGTCGGGCGAGCCCTTTGGACTGCCGCTTCAACCTCGCTGAGACATGATCCGGCGCATCGGGCGCGACATATCATTCGCAAGTGGCGGGCGTCGATGACGTAGACAATAAGTTGTTTGCCATTTGATTGCGAATCTCCGTCATAGCTGTGGCCTGTCTTCGTTTTTTCATCGTATTTGGCGCGTATCGTGCTAAATATGCCGTCGAATCGCGACGCGCCCCCCTCGCGGTCGAAGAGCGGCGCGAGCAGCGGAAAAGATGCGAATCGAAGAGGCAGGGCGATGAAGAAAAAGGTGATGGCGGTGGTCTCCGGCGGGGCGACCATGGCGGTGCTGGCAGGAGGGGTGCTGTTCCTGCCGGGTGTCGGAGAGGATGGTCTGGCCCTGGCGCAGAACCAGAATGCCGCGGGTTCTGCGGCGTCGGTGCCCCAGCGCATTGAAACCACGGTCCACGATTCATGGACGGTGACCTGCCGCGACCAGGCCGACAAGAAGACCGCCTGCACCGCCGTGCTGCGGGTTGCGGACAACCAGAGCGGCAATGTCGTTCTGATCTGGGCGTTCGGCAAGGACCAGTCGGACAAGCTCACCGCCGTCATCCAGACGCCGACGGGCGTTCAGATCGAGCCGGGTGTGGCGCTCAAGATCGGCAACGGCACCGCCCGCAAGCTGGCCTATGCCACGTGCTCGCCACGCCAATGCGATGCGACGTTGCCGGCGGATGCCGCGTTCCTCAAAGAAGTCTCCGTCGGCGCCGAGGCCACGGCCACGATCACGCTCGTCGACGGCCGCACGGCGGAGTTCAAGTTCCCGCTGAACGGATCGGCCGCGGCGCTCAGGCAGGTGACCGGAAGCTGACCCCAAAAGGCGGGAAGGCGTTTCATGGCAGGGCGGCCCCCGGGCGGAGCCGCCCTGTTCGTTTACCCCCAACCCTGATATAGAAGAGCATTATGCCGGTCTGCGGTGATCGCGCCCGCGGATCCGGTATTGCGAAGCGCGCGTCGTCGGCCGGTTGCGGACATGATCCCGATCACACATTTCATCGCGCTCGACGACGACGAGATCGTGGAGAATTTCATCCAGGCGTCGGGACCGGGCGGGCAGAACGTCAACAAGGTGGCGAGCGCCGTGCAATTGCGCTTCGATGCGCGCAATTCCCCCAATCTGCCGGAGGAGGTGCGGACGCGGCTGATGGCGCTGGCCGGACAGCGCCTGACGCGCGACGGGGTCATCGTGATCACGGCGCGCAGCTTCCGCACGCAGGAGCGCAACCGCGCGGACGCGCTGCAGCGCCTCGTGGATCTGATCAGGCAGGCGGCGCGACGGCCAGCGGTCCGCCGCCCGACGAAACCCACCAAGGCGGCCACGCGCCGGCGGCTCGACGAAAAGGCCCGCCGTTCCGGCATCAAGGCGATGCGGGCGGCCAAGCCGCCGGCGGATTGAACCGCCACCCGGCGCTCACCTTCTGACGCAATAGGAAGCGTGGGTCAGGAGAAAGGCAACCGGTCACTCCGGCGGACAGAGCGGTTAGCGCTCATGTGGGGTCGGAATCTGCCGTGCAAGCCGCCCTGCTTTGATCGTTTTCCGCAACTTGCATTCAATTTGATGATCAAGTTGAACGCAAACTGCCATAGCGGTGGGTCCGGCCGCGGAAGTCCGTGATCTGCCAGTCGTCGCTGCCTTCCTGTTCGACCGCGTCGCACGGGCCGATCGCCGCCTTGCCGTGGCCGCCGGGAATGTCGAGGACGTAAGCCGGCTGACACAGGCCGGAATAATGGCCGCGCAGGGCGCGCATCAGCGCCTGCCCCTCGGCGATGGTGGTGCGGAAGTGGCCCGTGCCGGGCGCGAGGTCGCCATGGTGCAGGTAGTAGGGCTTGATGCGGTTCTCGACGAAGGCCCGCATCAGCGCGCCGAGCGTCGCGGCATCGTCGTTGACGCCGCGCAGCAGCACCGACTGGCTCAGCATGACGATGCCGCTGTCGACGAGCCGGGCGCAGGCGGCGCGGGCCGCCGGCCCGAGTTCGCGCGGATGATTGGCGTGCAGCACCACGTAGACCGCCTTGCCCGGCACGCGGATGGCGTCGATGAGCGCCGGCGAGATGCGCTCGGGCGCGACCGCGGGCACGCGAGTATGCCAGCGCAGCACCTTGACGTGATCGATGGCGGCAAGCCGCGCGACGAGGCTTTTCAGGCGGCGCGGCGCCATGATCAGCGGATCACCGCCGGTGATAACGATTTCCCAGATTTCGGGCCGCGCGGCGATATAGGCGACGGCCGCATCGAGCGCTTGCGGAGAGAGCGCGCTTTCCTTGCCGGGGCCGACCATCTCGCGGCGGAAGCAGAAGCGGCAATAGACCGGGCAGACGTGCACCGGTTTCAGCAGCACGCGATCGGGATAGCGATGCACCACGCCCTCGACCGGCGAATGGGCGCGATCGCCGATCGGGTCGTCGCGCTCCAGCGGCGTCTGGGTGAGCTCGCGCGCATCGGGCACGAACTGGCGCGCCAGCGGGTCGGCCGGATCGTCACCGTCGATCATGCCGGCGATCGCCGGCGTGATGGCGATGGCGTAGCGGGCGGCGACCCGCTCGATTTCGGCGCGTTGCGCCGAGTCGATCAGGCCGGCCTCGACGAGCTCCTCCGGGCTGCGCAGGGGGGCGTGCGACCCCGGTGCCTGAAACGGCAGCGGCAGGGAAACGGTGCGTGTCATGCATGCTCTCCGGCAATTGTCACCGGCGCCCACAGCACATCTTCGATGCGCGCGGCGTCGGTAGCGAGCATCACGAGCCGGTCGAGGCCAAGCGCGATGCCGCTCGTCGGCGGCATGGCCGGCAGCAGCGTCAGCAGCGCCTCGTCCAGCGGATAGCGCTCGCCGTAGACGCGCTGCTTCTCGTCCATTTCGAGCACGAAGCGCCGGCGCTGCTCGTCCGCGTCGGTGAGTTCGCCGAAGCCGTTGGCGAGCTCGACGCCGCACACGAACAGCTCGAAGCGTTCCGAAAGGCGCGGATCGGCGCTTTGGCGGCGGGCGAGCGCCGCCTCATGGGCCGGGTAGGCGTCGAGGATCGTGGCGCGCCCGTGCCCGAGATGCGGCTCGATGCGCTGGTTGAGCACGTGGCTGAACACGTCCGACCACGTGTCGTCGGCAACGATGCGCACGCCGATATCGGCTGCCGCCCGCGCCAATGCGTCGCGGTCGGGCGGCGCGTCCGGGTCGTCCGGAATGGTGGCGAGAAGATCGATGCCGGCGAAATGGCGGAAGGCGTCAGTGACGGTGATGCGCTCGGGCACCGCGGCGGGATCGGCCGCGATGCCGCGAAACCGCAGTTCGGTGACGCCAGCGGTCTGCGCCGCCACGCGCAGGATTGCGGCGCAATCGTCCATCAGTGCCTCGTAGGGGGCGTGGGCGCGATACCACTCGACGAGCGTGAATTCGGGGTGGTGCAGGGGGCTGCGCTCGCGGTTGCGGTAGACGCGGGCGACATTGACGATGCGCGATTCGCCCGCCGCCATCAGCTTCTTGCAGGCGAATTCGGGCGAGGTGTGCAGGTAGAGCGGGTGCGCGGTCCCGTCCGCGCCGATGAAATGGGTCAGGAAGGCGTGCAGATGCGCCTCGTTGCCGGGCGAGCGCTGCAGGGCGGGGGTCTCGACCTCGATGAAATCCCGCTCTTCGAAGAAGGCGCGCAGCGCCGCCGTGATGCGCTGGCGCGTCACGAGGCGTGGTCGGCGGACGGCGTGACTGCCGGGGGCGAAAAATATGCCGGATTCGGCCACTGAATCGGGTTCGGCCATCAGTTTTTGCACTCTAGGATCTGGCAATTGTCGCCGGGATGAGTAAGGTGGCGCGCAAATGCCGCAGATCCACCCCGCCGGAGGCGGCGCGCCAGTCAGACAGAAGACAATCAGAGGTCTATCACGTGAAGGTTATCGCGAGTTCCGTTCGTAAAGGCAATATCCTCGAGGTCGATGGCCACCTGTGCGTCGTTCTCTCCGCCGAAAGCTTCTTCCCCGGCAAGGGCACCCCGACCACGCAGATCGACATGCGCCGCATTGCCGACGGCGTCAAAGTTTCGCAGCGCTACAAGACCACCGAGCAGGTGGAACGCGCCTTCGTCGAGGACATCGACTATTCCTATCTCTACCAGGACGGCGAAGCCTATGTGTTCATGAACCCGGAGAGCTTCGAGCAGCTCACCGTCTCCGCCGACGTTGTCGGCGATCAGGCGGTGTACCTGCAGGAGGGCATGGGCGTGAAGCTGTCGATCTACGAGGGCAACGCGGTGGCGATCGAGCTGCCGGCACGCGTCGTGCTGGAAGTCACCGATACGGAACCGACCGTCAAGGGCCAGACGGCGTCGTCCTCCTACAAGCCCGCGACGGTGTCGAACGGGCTGCGCGTCATGGTGCCGCCGCACATCTCCACGGGCACGCGCATCGTGGTGCAGACCGAGGACGGCAGCTACGTGGAACGCGCCAAGGACTGAGTTTTTTGGATGGATCGGGTCCGGGGCCGCATTTGCCCCGGCGTGATTTCGGAGAGGCGTGATTCCGGACACATGGGCCGCCGCGGTCCAGCTTGGCTCCGGCTGCGGGTTCGGTCATAGTCTCCCCGCGTCTCATGCGGGCCGCATTCCGCGGCGCACGAGGGCGCTGGAGGCTGTGTTCATGACCGGAAACGTTCTCTACACCGCGACCGCCACCGCGAAGGGCGGGCGCGAAGGCCACATCCGCAGCTCGGACGGCGTGCTGGAAGCCGATCTCATCGTGCCGAAGGAACTCGGCGGGCCGGGCGGCGCGGGCACCAATCCCGAACAATTGTTCGCAGCCGGCTACGCCGCCTGCTTCGAGGGCGCGGTTCGTTTCGCCGCGCGCCAGGCCGGCGTAAAGCTCGGTCCCGACACGCAGGTGACGGCCCATGTGGGCATTGGCCCGCGCGAGGCGGGCGGATTCCAGATCGCGGTGAAGCTCGAACCGCACCTTGACGGCGTCGATGCCGACAAGGCCCAGGAACTCGTCGACACCGCACATGAAAAGATCTGCCCCTATTCCCATGCGACGCGGGGCAATGTCGACGTCAGTATCGAAATCGTGTGATCAGCGGCGCTTGCGCCCGCGCTCCCGGTTCCTGCGATCTTGCCGCCGGTCCCGCACGTTGCTACCTTCAGCGGCGTCGGCGGCATTGCGATGCGCCGCGTCGGATCTCGGAACGGGTTCATGCGCTTTCTGCTTCGTTTTGCGGGTTTTCTGCTCATCGCCGCCGGTTTCGTGTCGCTCGTGGCGGATGGTGCACGCGCCATCGCCGACGACAGGCTGGCGTTCACCCATCTGGGGCCGGTGCTGGCGCGGCTGATGCCGTCGTTCTATCCGCGCATCGAGCCGCTTGCGGTCGAGAAGGTCGGCCCCTACTTATGGGATCCGGTGCTCGTAAACCTGTTCGAGGCCCCCGCCTTCGCCGCCGCGGTCGTGCTGGGGGCGATCCTGCTGTGGCTCGGCAAGCGGCCGCCGGAGCCGATCGGGTTTTCGACCCTGCGGTGATCGAGGGCTGACGGCGATGCAGTGGCGATGGGAGATGGCGAAATGGCGATTTTCAAGGATTTGTCCGCTAAACTGAGCCTGCCCGCGCGCGACGAGGCGCTGCCCGGGCGCGAGGCGCCGCTGCCGACCGCCGAAACGCATTTCATCAACGGCCGGCCGCTCAAGGGGCCCTATCCCGAAGGCACGCAGAGCGTCCTGCTCGGGCTCGGCTGTTTCTGGGGCGCGGAGCGGCTGTTCTGGCAGTTGCCCGGCGTGTGGGTGACGGCCGTGGGCTATGCGGGCGGCTTCACGCCCAACCCCACCTATGAGGAAGTATGCACCGGGCGCACCGGCCATACCGAGGCGGTGCTCGTCGTCTACGATCCGGCGGATGGCGGCTTCGAGCGCCTCTTGAAGGCGTTCTGGGAGAACCACGACCCGACCCAGGGCAACCGGCAGGGCAACGACATCGGCACGCAGTACCGCTCGGCCATCTATGTCTCGAACGACGCGCAGCTCACGGCGGCGCTCGCCTCGCGCGCCGATTACGAGCATGCGCTCGCCGGGCGCGGCTTCCCGCCGGTGACGACGGAGATCGCGGGCGCCGGGCCATTCTACTTCGCCGAGGAATACCACCAGCAATATCTGGCCAAGAACCCGAACGGCTATTGTGGGCTGGCGGGCACGGGCGTGGCCTGCGTTCTGCCCGCGCCCGCCGCGTGATCCGGACGCTGTCAGCATACAAGATCACGACGCCGCCGGCCCGTCGGGTCATGGCGCGGCGAGGACGGCGGCGCACTGGCGCGGCAGGTCGGCGAGCCTGAGCGGCGGCGGAGGCGGCGTCTTCGTCGGCCTGCGCGCCTCTTCCGAAAACCACCAGTCGAGCTCCGCGCCGCAGCCGTCGTTCTTCGGCGGCGGGTTCTGATTGCGGCACGCCGCATTGCCGCGCGGGCAGGCGAGGCGGATGTGGAAATGGTAGTTGTGGCCCGGCGCGGGCCGCACCTTCGACAGCCACGCCCTGTTGCCGGTGGCCTCGCGGCACAGCGCCTTCTTGATCGCCGGATTGACGAAAAGGCGCGCCACCTGCGGCCGCGACGCGACATAGCGCAGCAGGCGGTGATGCGCCGCCGTCCAGCGCGCCGGGTCGATGTCATTCCAGTCGCTGGCGACGACGTTGACGGCGGAGACGTTGTCGCGCTCCTGCCGCGTCAGGCGACGGGCGGGGTTCGGCGTGAGCCAGATGTCGGCGTCGATGCCGGTCTGGTGCGAGGCATGGCCGGTGAGCATCGGCCCGCCGCGCGGCTGGCCGATGTCGCCGACGAGCAGTCCCGGCCAGCCGGCGGCCTGCGGGGCGCCGGCGGCGATGTCCTGCAGGAAGGCGATGAGAGCGGGATGGCCGAAGGCACGGTTGCGCGACGGGCGCATCACCTGCCAGTTGTCGCCGTCCGCCGGCAGCTCGACCGCCCCGGCGACGCAGCCCTTCGAATAGAAGCCGTAGACCTGCGCCGGCGCCGGCGAGGGCGTCGCGACCTGCCCGAAGAGGCGCCGGGCCGCATCCTTCGGCAGCGACTTCAGGACAGCCTGCCGGCGCGCCGCCTCCTCGCTCGCCGTGTCCTGGGCGTGGGCGGCGACGCCCACAGCGAGCAGCGCGGCGACGGCCAGCAGCATCGCGGCGATGCGGCCGCGGAAAATGGTAGGCATCGATATCCTCCCCAGCATCAAGCGTCGAACCGAAAAACAAGTACCGCATCTTTGGATGAATCTGATGCGTAAACGATAGATCCGATGCGTAAACAAAGAGACAGGGCGACGCCGCCGATGCGGATTTCTTTTCCCTGCCGGGCTGGAGCCGTGGCGGCCGCCGCCGACGGCAGCCATCCCATGGTGGAGGCCGAAGGCGCTTGCTGGATGCGAATTGTTATTGCATTTAATTCGCAATTGCATTATTAATAACAACCGATATCGGACAAGGGACAGGTCTCTCGTTCGCCCCGGCAGCGGGCGGGCGCAAGGTCTGCCGTGGCCGGACGGCTTGCAGGAACGAACGCTACCATGATCAACGTCGCCACGCCCCAACTCGTCGCCAGTGACGGCCGCAGGCTCACCCGGCCGGACGCCACCAGTCCGCTGGCGGTTTCCGGGCTGACGGTGAGCTACGGCGGCCGGCCGGCGGTGCTGTCGGTCGATTTCGTCGCGCCCGCGGGTGCGATGGTGGCCATCGTCGGGCCGAACGGGGCCGGCAAGTCGACGCTGATCAAGGCGGCGCTCGGCATCGTGCCGCGCATTGCCGGCGATGTGAGCGTGTTCGGCGCGCCGGTTGCGCAGGCCATGGCGCGCGTCGCCTATGTGCCCCAGCGGGCGAGCATCGACTGGGATTTTCCCGCCACCGTCATCGACGTGGTGATGATGGGCTTCTACCGCCGGCTCGGCCTGTTCCGCTTCGCCGGCCGGCGCTACAGCCAGAAGGCCCTCGACTGCCTGGAGCGGGTGGGCATGGCGGCGTTCGCCGCGCGGCAGATCGGCCAGCTGTCGGGCGGGCAGCAGCAGCGCGTGTTCATCGCCCGCGCGCTGGCGCAGGAGGCAGACCTCTATATTCTGGACGAGCCCTTTGCCGGCGTCGACGCCGTGACCGAGCGGGCCATCGTCGGCGTGCTCAAGGACCTGCAATCGCAGGACAAGACCATCATCTGCGTGCACCACGATCTCGGCACCGTGGCGGACTATTTCGACCATGTGCTGCTGCTGAACGTGCGCCGGATCGCCGCCGGGACCGTGGCGGAGGCCTTCACGCCCGCCAATCTGCAGGAGACCTATGGCGGGCGCCTGCTGGCGGCGCAGGCCGGCGGCGCGTGAGGCGGCGATGAACGATCTGCTTCTGGAAAATCTGCTGGCCGCGCTGCTCCTGTCCGCCGGCTACAACACAACACTGGTGACCGTCGGCGCGGCCCTGCTCGGCGCCAGCGCCGGCGCGGTCGGTGCGTTCATGATGCTGCGCAAGCGCTCGCTCGTCAGCGATGCGATTTCCCACGCCACCCTGCCGGGGCTCGCGGCGGCGTTCATCGCCATGGCGCTCGCCACCGGCGACGGGCGGTTCATGCCCGGCCTGATGCTGGGTGCGGCGCTGAGCGCCGGGCTCGGCCTGCTGGCGCTCGAATGGATCACAGGCCGCACGCGGCTCACCGAGGATGTCGCCATCGGCGCGGTGCTGTCCGTGTTCTTCGGGCTCGGCGTCACGCTGCTGACGGTCATTCAGGCCATGGAGACGGGCCGCCAGGCGGGCATCGGCGGGTTCCTGCTCGGTTCCACGGCGGGCATGCTGCGCTCCGAGGCCGAGCTGATCGCCGTTGCGGCCGCGTTGACCGGGCTTGCGGTCTACGCGTTGCGCCGGCCGTTCACGCTGGTGTGCTTCGACCAGGGTTACGCCGCCACCCAGGGCGTGAACGTGCGCGCCACCGATCTGGCGCTGCTGGCGCTGGCGCTCGCGGTGACGGTGATCGGCCTCAAGGTCGCGGGCCTTGTGCTGATCGTCGCGCTCACCATCCTGCCGCCGGTCACCGCCCGTTTCTGGACCGATCGGCCGGGGCGGCTGGCGTTCGCCGCCGCCCTGGTCGGCGCGTTCTCCGCCTATGTCGGGGCCGTCGTCTCGTCGCTGGGGCCGGGCCTGCCCACGGGTGCGCTGATCGTGCTGGTGTCGTTTGCGGTGTTCGTGTTCTCGCTGGTGTTCTCGCCGTTGCGCGGCCTGCTCGCCGGCCGGATGCAGACGATGGCGCTGGAGGCGCGCGTCCACGAGCGTCAGGGCCTGCTGGCGCTGGCGCGCGAGGAGCCCATCTACGACCCGGTGACGCTGCGCGTGCTGCGTCGGGCGGGCTTCATCCGCGCCGACGGCGCGCCGACGCCCGAAGGGCGTTCCGCCGCGCAGGCGGCGCTCAGGGAGGAGGCGCTGTGGGGCCTCTACCGGCGGCTGTTCCCGGAGGAGGCGGCGGCGGCGGGATATCACGGCCTCGCCCCCATCAACGAAGCCCTGCCGCCCGATATCGTGCGCGATCTCGAGCGCCGGACCACGCCGAAGGAGGCCTGAGCATGGGTGCGTATCTTCCGGGTGCGGATTTCGTCATGCTGAATCTGCCGCCGCTCGTCGTCGGCATGCTGACATCGGTGTGCTGTGCGCTGCTGGGCAACTTCCTCGTGCTGCGCCGGCAGGCGCTGATCGGCGATGCGGTGAGCCATGTCGTGCTGCCGGGCATCGTGCTGGCGTTCGTGATCACCGGGTCGATCGATGCCGGGCCGATGCTGCTCGGCGCGGCCGTTGCGGCTATCGGCTCGCTGGTGCTGATCGAGGTCGTCCGCCGCGCCGGGCGCATCGAGCCGGGCGCGGCCATGGGCGTGGTGTTCACGGCGATGTTCGCCGGCGGCGTCCTGCTGCTCGAACAGACCGACACGCGCTCCGTCCATCTCGATGTCGAGCATGCACTCTACGGCTCGCTGGAAAGTATCGTCTGGTTCGCGGGCGAGGGCTGGGGCTCGCTCGTCGACGCCGCCGCCCTTGCCGAATTGCCGCCGCAGGTGGCGCGCCTCGCGCTGACGCTGGCGGCGGTCGTCGTGTTCATCGCGGCGTTCTGGAAGGAGCTGTTCATCGGGACCTTCGATCCCGGCTTCGCCGCCACCGTGGGAGCACGCCCCGGCGCCGTGGGCCTCGCGCTCGCCGTGATGGTGGCTGTCGTCGCGGTGATGGCGTTCGACGCCGTGGGCGCGATCATCGTCGTGGCGATGTTCATCTGCCCGGCCGGCGCGGCGCGGCTGATGACGGACCGGTTGCTGCCGCAATTGCTGTGGAGCGCGGCCTTCGCCATCGCCGCCGCCGTCATCGGCTATGGCCTCGCGGCCTTCGTGCCGCTGTGGCTCGGCTTTTCCTCCACGGTGAGCGCCGCCGGCACGATCGCGACCGTGAGCGGCGTCATTCTGGTCCTCGCCTGCCTGTTCGGACCCCGCCGGCGGCGCGCCGGCCAGCCGGCCTGACCCTGCCGCCCGGCGAGGAGCCGCCGCAGCCGACGCGAGATGCCCATCCCCCGCGAAAGTGCTATAGCGAAGCCTGGCCGGCCGCGGCCTCCCGCCGGCGCGAAAGGATGATCATGACCGAATTCACGCCCACCGAATTCACACCCCTGGCCTCCCTCGCCGGCGGCGCTCTGATCGGCCTCGCCGCCGTGCTGCTGCTGGCGCTGGAGGGGCGCATCGCCGGCATCAGCGGCATCGCCAGCCGGCTGGTGCCGCCCTTCGATACGCGTTTCGCCAGCCGCCTCGCGTTCATTGCCGGGCTCGTGCTGGCGCCATTCCTGGTCGGGGCGGTGACGGGCGAGCCGGTGCTGCAGACGGTGTCGTCCAACTATCCGGTGATGATCGCGGCGGGACTTCTGGTCGGCTTCGGCGCGGTCTACGGCGGTGGCTGCACCTCGGGGCACGGCGTCTGCGGCCTGTCGCGCCTGTCGCCGCGCTCGATCGTCGCAACAGGGACCTTCATGCTGACGGCCTTCGTGACCGTCTTCGTCGTCCGCCATGCGGTCGGGGGGTGAGGATGCAGGCGCCTGTGAACGTGATCGTCAATCTGCTCGTCGGCCTGCTGTTCGGCGTCGGCCTCGTGATCTCGGGAATGGCCAATCCGGCGAAGGTTTTGAACTTCCTCGACCTCTTCGGCACCTGGGACCCGTCGCTTGCCTTCGTCATGGGCGGGGCGGTGATCGTCGCCTTCATCGGCTTCCGCCTCGCGCTCGGGCGCGGCCGGCCGGTGTTCGACACCGCGTTCCACCTGCCGACGAAGCAGGACATCGACCGCCCCCTCGTGCTGGGGGCGGCGCTGTTCGGCATCGGCTGGGGCCTCGGCGGCTTCTGCCCCGGCCCGGCCTTCGTCGCCATCGGCCTCGGCGCGCCGGGCACCTACGCCTTCGTTCCCGCCATGCTGGTCGGGATGTGGGCCGCCCGGCGGGCGGGGGCTTGATCAGGCTCAGACCGCGGTGTAGCCGCCATCGACGGTCAGCGCCGCGCCGGTGACGAAGCTTGCCTCGTCGGAGGCGAGGAACAGGATGGCGTTGGCGACCTCGACGGGCTGGCCGACGCGGCCGATGGGATGCTTGGCGCCGACCTTGGCGAGAAAGGCCTCGAGCCCGCCTTCTCCCCGGCTGCCGAGCTCCTCCACCAGCGGCGTCAGAATGAAGCCCGGATGCACCGAATTGACGCGGATGTTGTCGGCGGCATAGGTCACCGCGTCCTGCCTGGACAGCAGCGTGATCGCGCCCTTGGTCGCATGGTAGGCGGTGAGATCATAGGAGCCGATGAGGCCGTAGATCGACGACAGGTTGATGATCGAGCCGCTGCCGCTCGCCTTCAGATACGGCACGGCGTGCTTGGTGGAGAAGAACACGCCCTTGACGTTCACCGCGAAGACGGCGTCCCATTCCGCTTCCGCGATCTCGTGGGTGGGCTTGTCGACACCGGCGATGCCGGCGTTGTTGACCAGGATGTCGAGCTTGCCGAATGCGGCGACGGCGGCATCGGTCGCGGCCTTGACCTCGGCTTCCGAGGTGACGTCCACCTTCCAGAACTGCGCCGCGTTGCCCTCGGCCTCGATCAGGCGGACGGTTTCCCGGCCGTCGGCTTCCGAAAGGTCGAACACGGCGACCTTCGCGCCGTGGCGGGCGAGCACAACGGCGGTTTCGCGGCCGATGCCGAGGCCCGCGCCGGTGACGATGGCGGCCTTGCCGGCGAGGCGGGGAGCAAGGTGGGGAGATCCTGCGGTGGTATTGGCGTTTTGTGCGGTCATGGCATGCCCTCCTATCCCGCGCCCGGCCCTTCGCCATGGCCATGGCGGCAGCGGTCGCGGCAGTTATGATCGGGACATGCTATGGTGCGTGCCGCCGCGCTGCCATGATCCGGCTCAATTCCGGCGCATGCGTCACTTTGCTGCCGTCCGCCTCATCTGGCGGCGGTCGCGGCCGTCGAGGGGGAGGCGGGGCCGAGCGAGACCCAGCGCATGGGATTGAGGTTGGCCTGGCGCTTGATGTAGCTGTAGCCCGTGTCGTTCCACAGCAGCACGCGGTTGCGCTTGTTGTCGAGAATGAAGTCACCCCTGTCGGTGCGCACGGTCAGCACGGCGTGGCCGTCGCCTGCGAGATCGCGCACCACGGTGATCATCAGCGCCGCGAGCGGCAGGCCCGCCTGCAGCAGCAGCCGGCGCTTCTGCAGCACGTAGTCCTCGCAGTCGCCATAGCCGTCATCGGGAAAATCCCACGATTCCGCCACGCCCCAGTGCTCCTCGTCGGAAAGCGGCGTGATCGCGGCGTTGACGTCGATATTGGTCTTCACGATCAGCGACCATGTGGCCGCATCGAGCATCACGATGCCGGGGCGCTCGTCGTGCAGCCGGCAGGTGGCGGGGTTCTTGCGGCAGAAGTCTTCCCAGCCGATCGGATGGGAGGTGAGGCCCGTCTCCGTCTGCCACGCATCCTGGCTCGTCGCCGCGACCGGCAGCGCGGCGCCGCGCGTCCGCGCGCCACCCGTTCCGGGCAGCAGGGCGGCGAGGCAGAACGCGATAACGATTGCGGCGATCGGGGCGCGGACCACGGCTGAACCTCATCCTCAGCGCATCGAACCAAAAAGGGCATCGTTTCTGGTTCGATGCGGAAACGTTAACGTGGCGGCAATGGTTCCGGTCATCTGTCCGCCGCATTAACTTCCTGTTAGCTTTGATCATCGCCGACGTGCTGGCAAGAGAGGTTAAGGCGCGTTAACCTTTCAGGGTGTGGGCACCTGCGCTCCGCAAGACGGGCGGCATGCCGCCCCTGACGATAATTCCGTTATCGATCAAATGGTTCTGCGTTTTCCCGGATGGAGGCGGGACGTTAAGGTTAACGAAAGGTTGACGGCTACGGGCCGCCTGCCGGGCCGAGCCGTTGCGGTGCCGGCGGCGGAGGCGCCGTTTTCAGCCGGCTACGAGCATTTCCCGTGCCATGTCCGTTTCCAGCGCGCATGTTTTGTCGTAAAAGCCGCAGTGTTCGAGATTGCGGGCCGCATGGTGCGGCCTCGCCCGTCCGCCCGAGAGCGCTTTTCGGGATCTGCCGTGGAGCGCCACAGATGCAAGCCGGTGCCAAGGAGCCCCTGAATGACTGCTATCGTTGATATCATCGCACGTGAAATTCTCGACAGCCGCGGCAACCCCACCGTGGAGGTGGACGTGGTGCTGGAGGACGGGTCGATCGGCCGCGCGGCCGTGCCCTCGGGTGCTTCCACCGGCGCGCACGAGGCCGTGGAGCTGCGCGATGGCGATGCCGACCGTTATGGCGGCAAGGGGGTGCGGACGGCGGTCGACGCGGTCAACCGCGAGATCTTCGAAGCCATCGGCGGGTTCGAGGCCGAGGAGCAGGTCAAGATCGACGAGACGCTGATCGCGCTCGACGGCACGCCCAACAAGTCGCGCCTCGGGGCGAACGCCATTCTCGGCGTCTCGCTCGCGGTGGCCAAGGCCGCGGCCGAGGCTTCCGGCCTGACGCTCTACCGCTACATCGGCGGCACCTCCGCCCGCGTCCTGCCGGTGCCGATGATGAACATCGTCAATGGCGGCGCGCACGCCGACAATCCCATCGATTTCCAGGAGTTCATGATCCTGCCGGTGGGCGCCACCTCGATCCGCGAGGCGGTGCGCGTCGGTTCCGAGATCTTCCACACGCTCAAGAAAGCCCTGCACGCCGCCGGCCACAACACCGGCGTGGGCGACGAGGGCGGCTTCGCGCCTGACCTGCAGTCAGCGGAAGAGGCGCTCGACTTCATCGCCAAGGCCATCGAGACGGCCGGCTACAAGCCCGGCGACGACGTGGTGCTGGGACTCGACGTGGCCGCGACCGAGTTCTTCAAGGACGGCAACTACGTCTATGCCGGCGAGGGCAAGACGCGCTCGGTGGCCGAGCAGGTGGACTATCTGGAGAAGCTCGTCGGCGCCTATCCCATCGTCACCATCGAGGACGGCGTGGCCGAGGACGACTGGGAGGGCTGGAAGGAGCTCACCGACCGCATCGGCGGCAAGGTGCAGCTCGTGGGCGACGACCTCTTCGTCACCAATGTCGCGCGCCTGCAGCAGGGCATCGACAAGGGCGTCGCCAATGCCATTCTGGTGAAGGTCAACCAGATCGGCTCGCTGACGGAGACGCTCGCCGCCATCGACCTCGCGCACCGCAGCGGCTACCGCTCGGTCATCTCGCACCGCTCGGGCGAGACCGAGGACGCGACCATCGCGGATCTCGCGGTCGCGACCAACGCCGGCCAGATCAAGACCGGCTCGCTGAGCCGCTCCGACCGCGTGGCGAAGTACAACCAGCTCATCCGCATCGAGGAGGAGCTCGGCCCCTACGCCCAATACGCCGGCAAGGCGGTGCTGAAGATCGGCGCTTGAGCTTCGGCATTCTGATGCTGCCGGCCCGGGAAGCTTGTCCCGGGCCGGCGCACATGACGCTGTGCGGCGAAGCTTTATATCAGAACCTTATGGTCAGAAACGATCATGCCGCTCATCAACTCAATAAAAAACAATAAAATCATTACCAACAACAAAGCAAATCAATATTTTAATAAAAACTCATATTTTATAAATGATATCAAATATATTCTCTTGTAGATCTGATTGTTTAGTTCTGTCTATGTAAATTTTTGAATTTACGGCGCTATCACTGTTTCGTGTTTTCATGTTCTTGCGATCGGATTTGCTTTGGATGTGGGCTAGCCGGCAGGCCGCTATTCAGCCGGCCGCTCGCGCTTGTGTCCTGCCAATCCGGACCAGGTGAAGATCGCCAGCCCCGCCCAGATGAGGCCGAAAGCCACGGCCTGGGTGAGCGAGAACGGCTCGCCGAAGACGAAGACCGCGATGAGGAAGACCAGCGTGGGCGCAATATATTGCATGATGCCGAGCGTGCTCAGCGGCAGGTTGCGCGCGCCGACCGCGAACATGACCAGCGGCGCGGCGCTTACCGGTCCGGCCGCCATCAGCCACAACGAGTCCGCGGCCACGGTGCCGAAATGGTTGCCGCCGGTCGCGGTGAGCCATGCGACATAGGCTCCGGCCGGAATCGACAGGATGAGCACTTCCAGCGCGAAGCCCTGGAGCGCGGCTACCGGCAGCGTCTTGCGCAGATAGCCGTAGATGGCGAAGGTGACGGGCAGCGCCAGCGAAACCCACGGTACGCCGCCCGCCTGCACCGCCAGCAGGAGGACCGCAGCGGTGGCGAGCCCGATCGCGATCACCTGCGGCCGGTCGAGACGCTCGCGCAGCAGCACGACGCCCATCAGCACGCTGACCAGCGGATTGATGTAGTAGCCGAGCGACGTATCGAGCGCTCGGTCGTTGATCACGGCCCAGGTGTAGACGCCCCAGTTGCAGGAAATCAGCGTCGCCGTGACCGCCGCCATGCCGAGCACACGCGGGTCGCGAACGGCGCGGCGCATGGCTTTCGTTCCGTCGGTGGCGAGCAGCAGCAGGCCGGCGAACGGCACCGCCCACAGGATGCGGTGCGCGATGACCTCGCCCACCGGGACGTGCGCGACCTCTTTCAGATAGAGCGGCAGCAACCCCCAGAGGAGATAGGCCATAAGCGCGTATGTCAACCCCCGCAATGCGTCGGGCGCAGGGCGGGCGGAAATGGACGGATTGCTCATGCTTTATTCCACGCGGCTCATCCATGAGCCTTTTGCGCACTATGCGGGCACAGCGGCAGCCCGGCTATGGCGCGAAAGTCAATGCACCTATGTCAAAAGCGCGCTCATGCTCCGCGCGCGGAACGCATTCTAGCCCCCGGCGGGCTGCGCGCCGTAGATGTTGTCGGCGCGGGCGGCGAAGGCGTCCGAGAACTTCTTGAACGCCTTGTCGAACATCGCGCCCATCAGCAGGCCGAGAGTGCGGCTCTTGAATTCGTAGGAGATATAGAAATCCACGATGCAGGCCTGCGCGTCGTCAGCGGGGCGGAAAGCCCAGCGGTTCTCCAGAAACCGGAATGGCCCGTCGACGTATTCCACCATGATGCGCAGCCGCGGCCTGTCCAGCGTGACGCGGGTGGTGAAGGTCTCGCGGATCGATCTGTAGCCGATGCTCATGTCGGCGATCAGCGTCTCGATGCCTTCGCCGCTGTTGATGCGCTGGCGCACGACGAGGCTCTCGCACAGCGGCACGAAGGCGGGATAACGCTCGACATCCGCCACCAGATCGAACATGGCGGCGGGCTTGTGCGCGACCTTCCGTTCGTTGCGGAACGAGGGCATGTTACACGCCGACCTGCGCCGCCCGCGCCGCCTTGAGCCGCGCGAAGTCTTCCCCGGCATGGTGGGAGGAGCGCGTCAGCGGGCTCGACGACACCATGAGGAAGCCCTTGGCGTAGGCGGTGGTCTCGAACGCCTTGAACTCGTCCGGCGTCACGAAGCGGATCACCGGATGATGCTTGCGCGTGGGCTGGAGATACTGGCCGATGGTGATGAAGTCCACCTCCGCCGAGCGCAGGTCGTCCATGAGCTGCAGCACCTCGTTGCGCTCCTCGCCGAGCCCCACCATGATGCCGGATTTGGTGAAGATGGTGGGGTCGATCTCCTTCACCCGCTGCAGCAGGCGGATGGAGTGGAAATAGCGCGCGCCCGGCCGCACCTTGAGGTATTTCGACGGCACGGTCTCCAGATTGTGGTTGAACACGTCCGGCCGCGCCGCCACGACGACCTCAAGCGCGCCGGGCTTGCGCAGGAAATCGGGCGTCAGCACCTCGATCGTCGTCGCGGGCGAGCGCGCGCGGATGGCGTGGATGACATCGGCGAAATGCTGCGCGCCGCCGTCGGCGAGGTCGTCGCGGTCCACCGAGGTGATCACCACATGGGTGAGGCCGAGCTTCTCGACCGCCTTGGCCACGCTCTCCGGCTCGTCCGTGTCGAGGGGCAGCGGCATGCCGGTCTTCACGTTGCAGAAGGCGCAGGCGCGGGTGCACGTGTCGCCCATGATCATGAACGTGGCGTGCTTCTTCTCCCAGCATTCGCCGATGTTGGGGCAGCCCGCCTCCTCGCAGACGGTGACGAGGTTGTTCTCGCGCACGATGCGGTTGGTCTCGGCCCATTTGGGCGAGCCGGGAGCCTTGACGCGGATCCAGTCCGGCTTGCGGGCGATGGGTTGGTCGGGACGATGGGCCTTCTCGGGATGACGGGCTTTTTGGGGATGATGAGCTTGGGCCTGTTCGGCTTTCGCCGCCTCCCGGGGCGGCACGTCGACATCGAGCTTGCGGCGCGGGTCGCGGTTCAGGATATCCAGGACGACCGCCATGCCGATGCCTCCATACCTCTATCGTTCGTCAAGGCGGCACGGCCGATCGGCCGTGCCAGCTGTTGCCCGTGCCATCGGCCAACGGCCTGTGATCAGGCCGCAAACCGCACCCAAACGCAAATCATCTAAACTGTGACCCTGCCGGTTGCAAGTGCGCGCCCGGCAGGGCCGACTTCCGCGTCATGCGCGTCTGAGCGCACGCACGATGATCAGCAGGACGATCGCGCCGATCGTCGACACCACCAGGCTCGGAATGAACCCCGACCCCTGCCAGAGACCGAAGACGCCGAGCACGATCGGGCCGATGAAGGCGCCGATCAGGCCAACGACGAGGTTCGTCACCAGCCCGCCGCTGCCGCCGCTCACCAGTTGCTGCGCGATCCAGCCGGCCAGCAGGCCGATAATGATCGCACCGATAATACCAACACCTGCCATTTTCTTCTCCCACTGTTGGACGACAAGACCATGGATAAACGTCAAGCTTGACGATACGTTCCATGATCCCGCGTTTGATACCGGAGAAGAGTGACGTCTTGACTAGATATGGATCGCGCGCCCGTAGGCGTCGAGCACGCTTTCATGGATCGTTTCGGATAGCGTCGGGTGCGGGAACACCGCGTCGATGAGTTCCTGCTCCGTCGTCTCCAGATTGAGCGCGATGACGAAGCCCTGGATGAGCTCGGTCACTTCCGCGCCGATCAGATGCGCGCCGAGGAGCCGGCCGGTCTTCTTCTCGAAGATGGTCTTGACGAGCCCTTCCGGCTCGCCGAGCGCGATCGCCTTGCCGTTGCCGATGAAGGGAAAGCGGCCGACGTTGATGTCGTAACCCGCTTCCTTCGCCTTCGCCTCGGTGAGGCCGACGGAGGCGATCTGCGGGTTGCAGTAGGTGCAGCCTGGGATCTTCGCCTTGTCGAGCGCATGCACGGGCAGCCCCTTGATGGCTTCCACCGCGAGCGTGCCCTCGTGCTCGGCCTTGTGGGCGAGCATGGGCGGACCGGCGACGTCGCCGATGGCGTAGATGCCGGGCACGTTGGTGCGCCCGAGCCCGTCGGTGACGATGATGCCACGATCGGTCTTCACGCCGAGCTTCTCGAGGCCGAGGTTCTCGATGTTGCCGACGACGCCGACCGCCGAGATGACGCGATCGACCGTGATCGTCTCGCTGCCCTTCGGCGTCTCCAGCGTCGCTGTGACGCTGTCCGCACCCTTGTCGAGCTTCGTCACCTTGGTGCCGGTCAGCACCTTGATGCCCTGCTTCTCGAAGCGCTTGCGGGCGATGTCGGCGATTTCGGCGTCCTCCACCGGCAGGATCTGCGGCAGCACCTCAACCACAGTCACCTCGGCGCCCAGCGTGCGGTAGAAGGAGGCGAACTCGATGCCGATCGCGCCCGAGCCCACCACCAGCAGGGATTTCGGAATGCTGGGGGGCACCATGGCCTCGAAATAGGTCCAGACGAGCTTCTTGTCCGGCTCCAGCCCCGGCAGCACGCGCGGGCGTGCGCCGGTGGCGACGATGACGTGCTTTGCCGTATAGGTGCCGCCGCCGAGCGCGCCCTTCGGCGCATCCGGCGTGGCCGAGACGGTGAGCGAACCCGGCGCGTCCAGCGTCGCCTCGCCCCAGATGACGTCGACCTTGTTCTTCTTCAGCAGGAAGCCTACGCCGGTGTTGAGCTGCTTCGAGACGCCGCGCGAGCGCTCGACGATGGCCTTGGCGTCGAAACGCACGTTGTCCGCCGCAAGGCCGTAGTCCTTGGCATGCTGGAAATAATGATAGATCTCGGCCGAGCGCAGCAGCGCCTTGGTGGGGATGCAGCCCCAGTTCAGGCAGATGCCGCCGAGATACGAGCGCTCGACCACGGCGGTCTTGAAACCGAGCTGGGCGGCGCGGATGGCGGTGACATAGCCGCCGGGGCCCGAACCGATGACGATGATGTCGTATGCACTGGCCATAACAGCCTCATGAAATCCGAAGTGACGGCGGCCGGCGGACCGGCCGCGACGATGCGGGGGTCAGACCAGAAGTCCCAGCGGGTTCTCGATCAGCGGCTTGAAGGCGGCGAGCAGTTCCGCGCCGAGCGCCCCGTCGACCGCGCGGTGGTCGGTGGAGAGCGTCACCGTCATCACGGTCGCGACCGCGGGCGCGCCATCCTTCACCACCACGCGCTTCTCGCCCGCCCCCACGGCGAGGATGGTGGCGTGCGGCGGGTTGATGATCGCGGAAAAGTCCCGGATGCCGAACATGCCGAGGTTCGACACCGCCGAGGAGCCGCCCTGATATTCCTCCGGCTTCAGCTTGCGGGCGCGGGCGCGCGCGGCGTAGTCCTTCATCTCGTTGGAGATGGCGGAGATGCTCTTGATGTCCGCGTTGCGCACCACCGGCGTGATGAGCCCGCCCGGTATGGAAACCGCAACGCCCACATCCACCACCTTGTGGCGCAGGATGGCGGCGTCCGTCCAGCTCACGTTGGCGTCCGGCACCTGGCGCAGCGCCAGCGCCAGCGCCTTGATGACGAAGTCGTTGACGGAGACCTTGTAGGCCGGCTTGCCGTCCTTGTCCCTCAGTGCCGCGGCGTTGATCTGCTCGCGCAGGGCGAGCAGCGCGTCGAGCTCGGTATCTACGGTGAGATAGAAGTGCGGCACCGTCTGCTTCGATTCGACCAGCCGGCGGGCGATGGTTTTCCGCATGCCATCGTGCGGGATCTCCTCGTAGCTGCCGGGCGCGAAGAGTTTTTTCACCGCCTCGTCGCTGGCGCCCGCTACCGGCGCCGGCTTCGGAGCCGCTGCGGGCGCGGGAGCAGGGGCAGGAGCGGCGGCGGGCTGCGCCACGCCGGTCTTGATCGCGGCCTCGATGTCGCGTTCGATGATGCGGCCGTAAGGGCCGGTGCCCTTGACTGCGGCAAGGTCGATGCCGGCCTCCTTCGCCAGCCTGCGCGCCAGCGGCGAGGCGAAAATGCGCTCGCCAGAGGCAGCGGCCGGAGCCGGCGCGGCAACGGGAGTCGGCGCGGCGGCAGGGACAGTGGCGGGCGCGGGAGCCGGGGCAGGGGCCGCGGGTGCCGCCTCCCCCGCCGGGGCGGGTGCCGCAGCCGGGGCTGCGGTAGCGCCGGAGGCCGCGACGGCGGCGACGTCCTCGCCTTCCTCGGCGACGATGGCGATGACCTCGTTCACCGGCACGTCGGCGGTGCCCTCGGGCACGAGGATCTTGGCGATCACACCCTCATCGACCGCCTCGACCTCCATGGTGGCCTTGTCGGTCTCGATCTCGGCGATGACGTCGCCGGACTTGATGGTGTCGCCCTCCTTCTTCAACCACTTGGCCAGATTGCCCTTCTCCATCGTCGGAGACAGGGCCGGCATCAGGATCTTGACGGACATGAACCCCTCCCTCAGCGATAGGTGACAGCCTTCACCGCCGCGATCACTTCGTCGGCGGAGGGCAGCGCGAGCTTTTCGAGATTGGCCGCATAGGGCATCGGCACGTCCTTGCCGGTGACACGCAGGATCGGCGCATCGAGCCAGTCGAAGGCGAGTTCCTGCACGCGGGCGGCGATCTCCGAACCGACGCCGGACTGTCCCCAGCCCTGTTCGACCGTGACCACGCGCCCGGTCTTCTTCACTGAGGCCACGATCGTGTCGATGTCGAGCGGCCGCAGGGTGCGCGGATCGATGATCTCGGCGTCGATGCCTTCTTCCGCCAGCTTGTCGGCGGCCTCATGGGCGTAGATCAGCCCGTAGGACCAGGCGACGATGGTCACGTCCTTGCCCGGCCGGGCGATGCGGGCTTTGCCGATGGGCAGCACGAAATCGTCGAGCTTCGGCACCGGGGAGGAATGGCCGTAGAGGATCTCGTTCTCGAGGAAGATGACGGGGTTCGGGTCGCGGATCGCCGCCTTCAGGAGGCCCTTGGCATCGGCGGCCGTGTAGGGCGCGATGACCTTGAGGCCGGGGATGTGGCTGTACCAGGAGGAGTAATCCTGGCTGTGCTGCGCGGCGACGCGCGCCGCCGGCCCGTTGGGGCCGCGAAAGACGATCGGGCAGCCGAGCTGGCCGCCGGACATGTAGAGCGTCTTGGCGGCGGAGTTGATGATCTGGTCGATCGCCTGCATGGCGAAGTTGAAGGTCATGAACTCGACGATGGGCCTGAGGCCGGTGAAGGCGGCGCCCACCGCAACGCCGGTGAAGCCGTGCTCGGTGATCGGCGTGTCGATGACGCGGCGGTCGCCGAATTCCTGCAGCAGCCCCTGCGTCACCTTGTAGGCGCCCTGATACTCGGCCACTTCCTCGCCCATGACGAAAACGTCGCCGTCGCGGCGCATTTCCTCGGCCATGGCGTCGCGGAGGGCCTCGCGCACCGTCTGGGTGACGAATTCCGTGCCCGGAGGCACTTCGGGATCGGCCTCGACCGCGGGCTCGGGCGCGCGCGGGACGGCGGGGACGGGTTCGGCCGCCCGTTCGGCGACGACGGGGGCGGCGGGCGCCTGGGCATCAGCGGTCGCTGGCGCCGCGGCGACGGTGGCCACGTCCTCGCCCTCGCCGGCGATCACGGCGATGGGCGTGTTGACGGCCACTTCCTCCGTGCCCTCGGGCACGAGGATCTTTGCCAGCACACCTTCGTCGACGGCCTCGACCTCCATGGTCGCCTTGTCGGTCTCGATCTCGGCGATGACATCGCCGGACTTGACCGTATCGCCTTCTTTTTTCAGCCATTTGGACAGTTTGCCGCTCTCCATCGTCGGAGACAGCGCGGGCATGAGAATATCGGTCGGCATGGGGAATGTTCCGAAAAATTCTGGAAGGGGACCCGGCGAAGATTTGCCGGCGCAACGAGATGTTTTGCGGGCTGATTACTTCAGCACGTCGGTCCACAGCTCCGCGGGGTCGGGCTCGGGATCGTGCGTGGCGAAGTCCGCCGCTTCGTTGATGATCTCGCGCACGCCGGCGTCGATGGCCTTGAGTTCGCCCTCGTCCACCTTCCATTCATCGATCAGGCGGCGCTTGACCTGCTCGATGGGGTCGTGCTCCTCGCGCATGCGCTGCACCTCGTCCTTGGAGCGATACTTCGCCGGGTCGGACATCGAGTGGCCGCGATAGCGGTAGGTCTGCATCTCCAGCAGATACGGCCCCTTGCCGGAACGCGCCCAGCTGATGGCGCGGGCTCCGGCCTCCAGAACGGCGCGATAGTCCATGCCGTCGACCTGCTCGCCGGGAATGTTGAAGGAGGCCCCGCGCTTCGACAGATCGGTCTGCGCCGAGGCGCGGTTCAAGGCCGTGCCCATGGCGTAGCGGTTGTTCTCGATCACGTAGACGACCGGCAGCTTCCACAGCTCGGCCATGTTGAAGCTCTCGTAGACCTGGCCCTGGTTGGCCGCGCCGTCGCCGAAATAGGTGACGGACACCGCATTGTCGCCCCGGTAGCGGTTGGCGAAGGCAAGCCCGGTGCCCAGCGACACCTGCGCGCCGACGATGCCGTGGCCGCCGTAAAAATTCTTCTCGCGCGAGAACATGTGCATGGAGCCGCCCTTGCCGCGCGAATAGCCGCCCTGCCTCCCGGTGAGCTCGGCCATGACGCCGCGCGCCTCCATGCCGGTGGCCAGCATGTGGCCGTGGTCGCGATAGGCGGTGATGACCTGATCGCCGTCCTTCTGCGCGAGCTGCATGCCGACGACGACCGCTTCCTGCCCGATGTAGAGGTGGCAGAAGCCGCCGATCAGGCCCATGCCGTACATCTGGCCGGCCTTTTCCTCGAAACGGCGGATGAGCAGCATCTCGCGGTAGGCGTGCAGATCCTGATCCTGCGTGTGATTGACGAGAACGGGTGCGGATACCGCGCCGCCCTTTCCGCCGCCCGCCTTGCCCCGCGCCTGGCGCGCAGAGCCTGCGCCCTCGACGGCGCGCGCGGTCTTTCTTGCTGTACCAGCCATTGCGTATCCTCCCAGATGACGCTGAACGGTTGAACGAAGGTTTCCTTTTCGCTCTTTAGCCCAGAAGCTCCCGTTTGGCGAGACTCAAAAACGAACAAAAATTAGGTTTTTTTGTAACCAACCTTCTGATAACGCATCTATTTTTGAATTTAACTCGATTTTAGTTAATCGGCATGGTTCTTCGCTGTTGCGGTATTTCTCTCCTCTGGCGGCGGTGTGGCGCTGCACCGGTGACGGCGATGGTACTATTACAATGGACAAATGGCCATGCCGCGGATGGCGATTGAACGGCGGGGGGTTGCGGCATCGCACGCTCCGGCCGGCGCCGGGATGGTTGACCGCGGGACGGGCACGCTCGCATGATGCGCGAAGGCGCGGAACGCGCGGCATCTCATTCCGCCGCGCCGGCAGGAGGGGCAGATGACGACAGCGGCAGGTCCGGCTCCGACCCGAGGAAACGCGGATATGGGAACGGCGGGCAGGGCGGGGGCGATGGTCCTGCGCCGGATCGGCGCGCCGCTCGTCTGGGAGGACCGCTCCCCGCCGACGCCCGGCCCGGGGGAGATCCGCGTGCGCGTCGAGGCCTGCGCCGTCTGCCGCACCGATCTGCATGTCGTGGACGGTGACCTGGCCGACGGCAGGCTGCCGGTGGTGCCGGGACACGAGATCGTCGGACGCGTCGAGGCAGTGGGGCCAAAGGTGGAAGCATCCGGCGTGGAGCCGCCCGCCATCGGCGCCCGCGTCGGCATTCCGTGGCTCGGCCATACCTGCGGACATTGCTCCTACTGCGCGGCCGGGCGCGAGAACCTGTGCGACGCGCCGGGCTTCACCGGCTTCACGCGTGACGGCGGCTTCGCCACGCATACGATCGCGGATGCGGCCTACGCCTTCCCGCTTGGCGGCTTCGACGATCCGGTGGCGGCAGCGCCGCTGATGTGCGCCGGACTGATCGGCTGGCGGTCGCTGAAGATCGCGGGCGAGGGCGCGCGCATCGGCCTTTACGGCTTCGGCGCGGCGGCGCATCTGCTGGCGCAGCTCCTGCGCTGGCAGGGTCGGGAGGTCTACGCTTTCACCCGCGCCGGCGACAGGGACGCACAGGCGCACGCGCTGCGGCTCGGCGCGCGCTGGGCAGGAAGCTCGGACGACAGCCCGCCGGACCTGCTCGACGCGGCGATCATCTTCGCGCCCGTCGGCGCGCTGGTGCCCCAGGCGCTGCGCGCGGTGCGCAAGGGCGGCCGCGTCGTGTGCGGCGGCATCCATATGAGCGACATCCCGGCCTTCCCCTACCATATCCTGTGGGAGGAGCGGCAGGTGGTGTCGGTCGCCAACCTGACGCGTGCGGATGCGCGGGAATTCCTCACCATCGCCCCGCAGGCCGGCATCCGCGCCGCGACTACCGTCTATCCGCTCACACGCGCCAACGAGGCGCTCGACGACCTGCGCCGCGGCCGCTTCCAAGGTGCGGCGGTGCTGGTGCCGTGAGGGGCGGGCGCAGGCCGCGATCCTGCCGAGGTGATGCGCCATATATGGCGCAAACATGGCATGAAAGACATATATGTCTTGACTCTGCCATAATCGCGGCGCATATTGGCCACGGTGTGCGTTCGATTTTTTGGCTTTTTGCTTTGGATGATATTTATGGAGGTTGAAGATGGTGCATGGTGTTCAGGGTGGCTTATCCGCAGGGCAGCCTCTTACCCAAACGAATGGGACGGAGCAAGTGGATCAAGCCGCGAATGCGCCGGATGTGCTTGAGCAATATAAGAGTGCCGCGGTGAAAAAATTTCCTGGGGCGGAAGACGTTATAAACGCGGTCCTTAACCCGATCATCAAGGATCGGAAGGTTGAAGAGCTCAAGTCCAATACGAATTTCGGCAATAATCTCGAACTCGCCGCCATGCGATTGCTGGGTGGGTATCCGCTTGAGGGCGAGTTGCAGACGCTGGCGACCTTCAAGGCGCCATGAGGGCGTGAAAATGGACTACGGCGTGTTCTGGAAACACGGTTCCGGGTTTGGCCGCTTTCGCGCCAGCCACACGGTGGCCCCGCCGCAGTCCGGGTCCTTGATCCGGTGATCCACGACGTCGAAGCCGTTTTCAGCGAGCAAGGCCCGGTATTCCTCTGGGTCGAGGCTGGCGTGGTAGAGCGGCTCGCCCATCCACTCACCGATCGCCTCGCCGTGCTCCGGGCCGCTCGTGAACAGGAGCATGGCGCCGGGTGCGGCATGGGCGGCAAAGCGGGCGATCATGCGCCGCTGGTCCGCGTGCGGGAGATGGAAGAAGCTGTGCCAGGCGATCAGGCCGTCGAAACGCCGGCCGAGATCGAGGGCGCGCATATCGGCCACGATCCATTCATGGCCGGGCAGGCGCCGGCCTGCGATCGCGATCATCGACGGCGACGAGTCCACGCCGGTCACCGCATGGCCGCGACCGATCATGTATCGCGCGATCGGGTCGCCGGTGCCGCAGCCGATGTCGAGGACGGCGCCGCCGGCGGGAAGCAAGGTGAGGAAGCGGTCGAGCCACGCCTTTTCCAAGAGCCCGCGCTTCGCCAGCCCGCTGGCGCGCCCTCTGTCCCATTCGGCGGCGTTGTCGTCGTAGAGGCCGATGATCCGCTCGTGCATGAAGGCACTCTACAGCATCAAGCCGAAAAGTGGGTGCACTTTCTGGAAAAACTTGGTGCGTAAACAAATGGATAGAGCAGCGGCACGCTTCTGTTTGAATGTCCGTCGCTCTACGCTGATCGACTCTCCCGCGAGCCCGATCGGCGAAGACGCTCAGGCGCTCGCGGAGCGGGGCAGGGCCGTTGCCGGTTTCGCCTTCGCGACCGTCGCCGGAGCCTTGGCGGCGGGCTTGTCCGCCGGCTTCTCGGCCACTCGGGTTTTCGCCGCCGCGTCGTCCTTGACGGCGGCCGTCTTGTCCGAGCCCGGCTTGTCGTTCGCCGCCCCGTTGCCGGCCACGGCCGGGGCGATGTGCGACGGGATCTCGATATCGACCTCGAGCGTCGACACCGCGTCGCCCCGATCCATCGTTACCTTGACCTTGTCGCTGTCGACCTGGATGTGCTTGGCGATGACGGCCAGGATTTCCTCGCGCAGCACGGCGACGAGGTCCGACTGGCCGGTGGAGATGCGCTCGTGCGCGAGCAGGATCTGCAGCCGCTCCCGGGCGACCGGGGCCGAGTTGCGGCGGCGGAAGAATTTGAAGAAGCTCATGCCGCCCTCCTTCCGAACAGCTTGTTGAACAGTCCCCTCCGGTCGGAAGGAATGGTGATCTCCACCGTCTCGCCGCGCAGGCGGCGCGCCGCGTCGGCATAGGCGCGGGCCGGCGCACTCGACGGGTTGCTGATTGTCACCGGCGTGCCGAGGTTCGAGGCGCGCAGCACTTCCTCGCTCTCGGGGATGATGCCGATCAGCGGGATCGAGAGGATTTCGAGCACGTCCTCCACCTTGAGCATCTCGCCACGCTCGGCCCGCACCACGTCGTAGCGGGTCAGCAGCAGGTGCTTGTCGACGCGTTCGCCCCTCTCGGCCTTCAGCGTCTTGGAATCGAGCACGCCGATGATGCGGTCGGAATCGCGCACCGACGACACTTCCGGGTTGGTGACGACCACCGCGACGTCGGCGTGGCGCATGGCGAGCGTCGGCCCGCGCTCGATGCCGGCCGGGCTGTCGCAGATGACCCAGTCGAATTTCTCGCGCAGTTCCTCGATGACCCGGTCGACGCCCTCTTCCGTGAGCGAGTCCTTGTCGCGCGTCTGGGAGGCGGGCAGTAGCGACAACGTCTCGATGCGCTTGTCGCGGATGAGTGCCTGCGCCAGCTTGGCCTCGCCCTGCACGACGTTGATGAGGTCGTAGACCACCCGCCGTTCCGCGCCCATCACCAGATCGAGATTGCGCAGGCCGACGTCGAAGTCGACCACGACGACGCTCTGCCCCGTCTGTGCCAGCGCCGCTCCAAGGGCGGCCGTCGACGTCGTCTTGCCGACGCCGCCCTTACCCGATGTCACGACCAGAACCTTGGTCATCGCTTTTCCCTCTTCAGTTGATTGGCGCGATCTTGATCGCGTCGCCTTCGAGCCAGATCTGGACGGCCTGTCCGCGGAATTGATTGTCGAGCGCCTCCGCCGTCTTGTAGAGGCCGTCGATGGCCACCAGTTCGGCTTCGAGCTTGTTGCAGAAGATGCGCGCCGACGCGTGGCCCGCGCAGCCCGCGAGCGCACGCCCGCGCAGCGCGCCGTAGATGTGGATCGAGCCCCCCGCGATCACCTCTGCTCCCGAGGCGACCGAGCCCACGATGGTGATGTCGCCCTGCGGAAAGGCGACCGACTGGCCGGAGCGCACCGGCTGGTCAATGAGCAGCGAAGGCCGCGTCGTGTCCGCCGGAATGGCGATGGGTGCGGCCTCGGGCTGCGCCGCCGCGGGCGCTGCGCCGGCCGGTGCCGCCGGCGACGCATCCGCATCCGCGCGCAGGGCAACCTCCGGCGCCGGCTGCGGAGCCGGGGCCGGAATGTCGACGTCATTGACCTGCTTGCCGCCGCGCACCAGCGGCGGAAAGCCCGGACCGAGCCAGGATTCCTTCGCTCCCTCGATGCCCATCACCTGAATGCGCCGCTCGTTGAGGCGCGCGAGCAGATCGACGAGGCCCTGCCGGTCGATATCAAGGCCGGAGACGTCGAGGATGACCGCACGCGCGCCGAAAAAGCCGGGCGAGCGGTCGATCAGGCTCGTCAGTTCCTCGAACCAGATGTCGAGGGGAGCTTCCGGCGACAGCAGCAGGGCGAGAAACGACCGGCCGCGGAAGCGGATCGTGGGACGTTTCGCCTGACTGGCCGATGGGCCGGCAGGTTTGCCGGTTTCGGCGGCGGGGAGGGTAGCTTGATTGGTCACGGCGCTTCTTCAGGTTTCTGCTCTGTTAACATTTGGCGCCAGTATGGTTACCACTTGGTTAACGCCGTTGCAGAAACGCCGGTATAAATGCAGCGCCCGTTTCGCCTTGCGCGCGTTTGCTAAAGCGGGCGCCGCGCAGCGGTGCCGGGCGAGCGCCGGAATGGCCTGCGCCATGCCGGCCGAGACGCCGCCCCGCCGGCGGGAAAAGTTATCCCCACCTTCCTGCCGCGGGGCGTCGCCCGGCCAGCGGGCCGTTCCGCCCTACAGCGCGATCGTCGCGCCGAGCACGGCGAGAAACTGGCCGATCCATGCCGGATGCGCCGGCCACGCCGGAGCCGTGACCAGAAGGCCGTCGGTGACCGCGCCGGTGATCGGAACTTCGGCATAGGTCGCGCCTGCCTGCTCCACCTCCGGGCGGCAGGCCGGATAGGCCGAGACGGTCTTGCCACGGATGACGTCGGCGGCGGTGAGGATCTGCGCGCCGTGGCAGACGGCGGCGATGGGCTTGTCGGCGAAAGCTTTCACCAGCGCGATCACCTGCGGATCGAGGCGCAGGTATTCGGGGGCGCGTCCGCCGGGGATGACGAGGCCGGCGTAGTCCTCGGGCTTCACCGTGGCGAAATCGGCGTTGATCGTGAAATTGTGACCGGGCTTCTCGCTGTAGGTCTGCGCGCCGTCGAAATCGTGAACGGCGGTCCGGACCGTGTCGCCGGGCTTCTTGCCGGGCGTCACCGCGTGCACCTCGTAGCCGACGGCGGCGAGCGCCTGAAACGGCACCTGAACCTCGTAATCCTCGACGTAATCGCCGACGAGAAAGAGCAGCTTCTTCGACATGGGATATTCCTCCTGAGAACGGACTTGCTGCCGGCTTGTCCGCCGTCTCCCCGGCGCGGAGCCGGGGTCGGCAGAGGACCGCGGCGCAAGTCTACTCCCCGGGCATGGCGGCGGGAAGAAGCACGGTGTGGGGGCCGGGGCGGCATGCGTGCGCAGCGCACCACTTCGTGTCGGCCCGACCGGGCGCGGGAAAGCTGCCGTGCAATAGTTTTCAGGTAATGGCTCCGTATGCAGGGTCAGGAGTGAAATATGGCAAAATATAGACTTCTGCTGAAACTGTCTTCATGATATAATATAAATTATATAATTTGGAGTGCGGTGTCATGGGTGTTCAAGTTGATTCTCTGAAGCATGGCAATATCGATCGTGCGACTATATATATTAATAGAATTGACGAAATTTCGAAGAATGGTTACGGTTTTGTCATGTGGTTTTTTGACCTTATTTCTGATTTTGTCCTCAAGACAAATAATACGGAGATAAATAACCTTGCTTCCGTTCTTTGTTCAGATCACCATGACAGCAAGGACAGAATTTCCGCCTTCAATGCATTGTTCGAATTAGCCGGCGAGGCGGGCAAGGGTGTGTTCTCCGGCTCCATGGACGAAGACAACCGCGCTTATGTCCTGAAAGCAGGCGACTTTGAGTTTTCCCTTCCCATGGAGGGACATGACCGGGCCGAGCAGGTGGCCGGACTGATCTTCGGAGAGACGCGGGCCGCGGATGTCGTGGCGATCAACGATCTGCTCTCCGGCAATGGCGACAACAGGGGCCAGGTCCTGGCTTTCCTCGACCTTCGCACGAGGGCGCTCCCGGTCTTTCGTGACGCCTTCGATGTTCGATACGATGGCAATCTCGACGGCAGTCTGGTCATCCGGGGCGTCGCCGAATTTCCTTTGGCTGGAATAGGTATTGACGGCGATAAAAGCTATGTTGGAAATGAATTAATCGATATTTGTCACGGCGCGGTGCGTGTTAAGAATAATATCGTGGCTGGACAAGAAGATGACGCATCCCAGGAATCCGGCTATGTTGACACAATAAAGGATTTCTTCAGTCGGGACGATGCACCGTTCCCGCTTGCTGGGGAAGATCACCAGACATTGGTGTTTGAGCAGATACAGAAGGATATCGGGCGCGGGGACTATTATGTCGGCGATGCGGCGCTGGCTCGTCCCGACATCCCGAACGATCCGGTCCATCGGGCGACGGCCTTGACGGACTTCTGCGGCATGCTCCGGGACATCGGATGTTCTCGGGAACAGCGCAACGTCATCCTGTCTACCTGCCATCAGGAACTCTTTGCTCTCGTTATGCACGCAACGCAGGCCAGAAACGGAGGGCCGCTCCGGGAAAGCCTTGCGCCGGTGGGAGAGCAGGACAATTTCAGCATCCGTATTGCCAAAGCCGAAGACGGCGCCGTTTCGGTGGATGCTTTTGTCGCTTTCTCTCCATCTCTGAGCGGCCCGATAGGCGACCATCTGGCCGGAATAATGCAGGATGCACCCGAGGCGAGCCCATGGCAGAGACAGGGCATTGCCTTCACGATCGGCAGGGAAGGGACCATCGCGGTCAATGATGTGCAAGTGCGTACTTTGACCGTCCCGCCCCCGCCCGATACTCTTCCCGAAGGGGCCATCCGCGCCTGATCCGCGCGGCGGTGCGTGAACGAATCGTTAGCCATTTGTGCTAAAGATGCCCCGACTGGCGTTGACGACGTTTCGGGGAGGGGCGCATGCGGCGTATCAATCGGGGCGCGATCCGGCGGTGGCTGATCGCCGCCATCGCGGTGTCGGCGGCGGGCGTGGCCGCGTCCCCCGCGCAGGCGAATTTTGCCGCCTGCGTCGCCAATCTGCGCAATGCCGCCATCAACGCCGGCATCAGCCGGGCGGTGGTGTCGCAGGCGCTCGACATTGCCACGCCGGACGAGAAGGTGCTGCGCCTCTCCAAGGTGCAGCCCGAGTTCAAGACGCCGATCTGGGACTATCTCGGCTTCCTCGTCGACGAGCAGCGGGTCGCCGACGGTCAGGCGATGATGCGCCGCTATGACTCCGTGCTGCGCGCCGCCGAGCGGCAGTTCGGCGTCGATCGCCACGTGATCGCGGCGGTGTGGGGGGTGGAGACGGATTTCGGCCGCGAGGCCGGCGACAACTTTCTGCCGCATGCGCTCGCCACGCTGGTGTGCGAGGGTGGCCGGCGGCGGGATTTCTGGCGCGGCGAATTGTTCGCGGCGCTGAAGCTTGTCGACCGGGGCGACCTGCAGCTCAACAAGCTCTACGGCTCCTGGGCCGGGGCCTTCGGCCAGACGCAGTTCATTCCCTCCACCTATCAGCGGCTCGCGGTCGACTTCGACGGAGACGGCCGGCGCGATCTCGTGAGCTCCGTGCCGGACGCGCTCGGCTCCACTGCCAACTATCTCAAGCGGGCGGGCTGGCGCACGGGCGAGCCGTGGCTGATCGAGGTGAAGGTGCCCGCCGGTTACAAGGGGCCGACGGGGCGGCGCAACAAGGCCGCCATCGCCGAATGGTCGAAGCGTAGCGTCGTGCGCGCCGACGGCAGACCGCTCGCGGGCGGCGGGCACGCCGGCCTGCTGCTGCCCGCGGGATCGAGCGGCCCCGGCTTCCTGGTGTTCCGCAACTTCGACGCGATCTACTCCTACAACCAGGCGGAATCCTACGCGCTGGCCATCTCGCATCTGGCCGACCGGCTCGCCGGCTATCCGCCGCTGCGCACGCGATGGCCCACCGACGACCCCGGCCTCAACCGCGCCCAGCGCCTGCACTTGCAGCAGCTCCTGCTGGCGCGCGGCTATGCCATCGGCGAGGCCGACGGCAAGATCGGCCCGGTCACGCGCGAGGCGATCAAGGATGTCGAACGCCGGATCGGCATGCCGCAGACGGGCCGCGCCGGCACGAAGGTCTATCAGGCGCTCGGCGGAAAGTGAGGACGGGTATTTGCTTGCCCTGCGAACCGCGTTGCCGCGGCTTGTGACAACCAAACGAGATCGGCGTCAGATATCGCCGCAAGAAAAGATCCGTCATGCCGCGAGTTGCCACAGGATTCCCCATGGGGATTCCGCGGGCCGAGAAGGCGCGGCTGATGCGTGCAGCGGCACTGGAACAGACGAGCCTGAAGGATTTCATGCTTCGCAACGCTTTGCGCGCGGCCGGCGCCGTGATCGAGCGGGCCGGGCGTCTGCATGTGGATGAGGAGCAGAGCCGCTTCGTGCTCGATCTTCTGGACAACCCGCCCGAGCCGAACGCCAAGCTTCTCGCCGCCCGGAAACGACCCTGCCGGTCTGGCGTGAGAAGCGATTGCCCGCAAGCACAATCGCAAGGGTTTCGACTGCGGCGAACCGGCTCTTGCGCACCTCACGCTGCCTGCGCCATCTCCTCGATCGCGGCGGGGATGCGCTCGCCGGTCGCGCGGATGACGCCATGCGCGCCTTTGAGCACGCCTTTCTCCAGCTCAAGCGCCAGAAACCGCTCGCGTTCGAACGGCCCCGGCATCCACAGGGCTTCGGTCTCCTCCGTGCTGAAGCCGAAACGCGTGTAATAGGGGGCGTCGCCCACCAGCAGGATGGCGCGGTGGCCGAGCGCGGCCGCAGTGGCGATGGCGTGGCGCATCAGCGCGCCGCCAAGCCCCATCGACTGGCAGGCCGGATCGACCGCCAGCGGCCCCAGCAGAAGCGCGGGACGCTGGCGGCCGGCCGTCACGTTCCACAGCCGCACGGTGCCGATGAGCGTTTCGCCGCCGGCCGATTCGCTCGCGACGGCGCTGAAAGCGAGTCCCTTCGCCGGCAAACGGCCTTCGCGCAGCCGCTCGCTGGTCTTGGCGAAACGGCCGTCGCCGAAGCACGTGTCGAGCAGCGCTTCCCGCGCGGCGATGTCGGCGGGGTTCTCATCCCGAATGATGAACATGACGAGTTCCTCCCCGTCCGGCCCGCGCAAGGCGCGGCCGGACAGCCGGAAAAACGATTGGCTACGTTCGCGGCAAGCTTAGATGTGATAGGCCTTCAGCGGCGGGAAGCCATTGAAGGCGACCGCCGAGTAGGTCGTGGTGTAGGCGCCCGCGCCCTCGATCAGCACCTTGTCGCCAATGGCGAGGCTGACCGGCAGCGGATAGGGCGTCTTCTCATAGAGCACGTCGGCCGAATCGCAGGTCGGGCCGGCGAGGATGCAGTCTTCCGTCGTGTCGCCGTCGCGCGTGGTGCGGATCGGATAGCGGATCGCCTCCTCCATCGTCTCGGCGAGACCGCCGAACTTGCCGATGTCGAGATAGACCCAGCGCAGTTCGTCGCTCTCGCTCTTGCGCGACACCAGCACGACCTCGGCCTCGATCACGCCGGCGTTGCCGACCATGCCGCGGCCCGGCTCGATGATCGTCTCCGGGATGGCGTTGCCGAAATGCGCCCTCAACGAATCCAGGATCGACGCGCCATAGGCTTCGACGGCCGGGATGTCGTTGAGATACTTCGCCGGGAAACCACCGCCGAGATTGACCATCGACAGCCCGATGCCGCGCTCGGCGCACTGGCGGAAGATGCTCGCCGAGGAGGCGAGCGCCTGATCCCACGCCCGCGGGTTGCGCTGCTGCGAACCGACATGGAACGACACGCCGTAGGCCTCGAGGCCGAGACGGTAGGCGTGCTCGAGCACGCTCACGGCGAGCGACGGGTCGCAGCCGAACTTGCGCGAGAGCGGCCATTCCGCGCCCGCGCCGTCGCACAGGATGCGACAGAACACGCGCGAACCGGGCGCGGCGCGCGCCACTTTTTCGACCTCCGCCTCGCAGTCCACCGCATAGAGGCGGATGCCGAGCGCGAAGGCGCGCGCGATGTCGCGCTCCTTCTTGATGGTGTTGCCGAAGGAGATGCGGTCGGGCGAGGCGCCGGCGGCAAGGGCCATCTCGACCTCGGCCACCGAGGCCGTGTCGAAGCACGAGCCGAGCGAGGCGAGCAGCGAGAGCACTTGCGGAGCCGGATTGGCCTTCACCGCGTAGAACACGCGCGTGTCGGGCAGCGTGCGGGCGAAGGCAAGGTAGTTCTCGCGCACGACGTCGAGATCGACCACGAGGCACGGGCCGTCTTCGCGTCGGTTGCGGAGGAATTCGCGAATGCGGTCGGTCATAAGTATCAACCCTTCAAGCGATCAATCTAAGGTCGGGAGCGGGATCCGGAAGGATCGGCGCTCGGCTAGACGCGGATGCGACCGCTCCCCGCCATGCGCTGTGGAGACGCAAGACGAAGGCAAATCTGATCCGCTCGGATCGCCCTGACGGTCGATCCTTCTGGCTGCCTTGGATTGGAAGGGGAAACCCCGACCGCACGCCCGGCAATGATGGACAAGCCTCTTCGGTAATCCAGGCCAACCTGTGGAAAGTTGGCAGAGACCAAAAAAGCCCGTTCCGTCGTTGCTTTAAGTCACGTCCCCTGCGGGAGAGCAGGGTGGGCCGGTTTCGCCTCCGGCTGCCGGTCCGTTCAGAGAACGCGGGAACGGACATCCCCGCGCCCCCGGGCGAGAAAACCGGCCTCTTGTCCGGTAACCCGCCAACCGGCACGCGACCACAGGCACGTGCGAAATTGGGCAAGCGTATGTATAAGGTTTTCGTGCCTGATTCTCAAGCACTGCGGCGGTCATTTTGCTGCGGAAACCATCAAGGTGTTGCATTTCCGCCATGCGCATGGCGCATGATAAATCACGCCATTCCGATGATGATTATTGAGGCGGACGGTGTCGGCGCGGCTGTCCGCCGCATATCGATCATCAAGCAACATGCTGCAGTATATTATGGATTATCCGGCTCATCAATGGTCGGCGCGATCAAAAAACCGCGCCGGGGCTGGTGCCTGGCGCGGTCTGTCGGTCGTCGCTGGGGCCGGGGTCAGCGGCCGGTCTTGATGCGGGTCCACAGCCGGGTGACGGTGCGCTGGGTGCGGTCGTCGTAAGCGGTGTTGGTGAACAGGCGCCCCAATGTCTCCTCGTCCGGGTAGATGCCGGGGTTGTCGCGCACCGCCGGGTCGACGAGGGGCGTCGCGGCGCGGTTGCCGCTGGCGTAGGACACGAAGCTGGCGTTCCGCGCGGCGATCTCCGGCCGGTTGAGGAAGTCGATGAAGGCGCGCGCTTCCTCCGGGTGGGGCGCGTCGGCGGGGATGGCGAAGCTGTCGAACCACATCAGCGCGCCCTCGCGCGGCACCTGATAGGAGATCTCGACGCCGTTGCCGGCTTCCTCGGCGCGCGTCGCGGCCTGCAGGATGTCGCCCGAATAGCCAACGGCGACGCAGATGTCGCCGTTGGCGAGCGCGTTGATGTATTCCGACGAGTGGAACTTCTGGATGAAGGGGCGCACCTTCGTCAGCGCGTCCGCGGCCTGCTGGAGGTCCTTGGCGTCCTTGGAATCCGGGTGCAGGCCCAGGAAGTTGAGGACGCCGGGGAACAGATCCTCCGGGGAGTCGAGCATGTAGATGCCGCAGTCCTTGAGCTTTTCGGCGATCTCCGGATTGAGCACCAGCTCCCATGTGTTGAGCACGGCATCCGGCCCGAGGCGCTCGCGCACCTTGGCGACGTTCACGCCGACCCCCGTGGTGCCCCACATGTAGTTGATGGCATATTGGTTGTCGGGGTCGAAGGCCTGCAGGCGCTCGGCGATTTCCGGCCACAGGTTCTTGGCGTTGGGGATCTTGTCCGCCTCGATCTTCTGGAACACGCCGGCCTTGATCAGGCGTTCGAGGAACGGCCCCGAGGGCACGACGATGTCGTAGCCCGACTTGCCCGTCAACAGCTTGGTCTCGACGATTTCGTTGTTGTCGTAGGTGTCGTAGACGACCTTGATGCCGGTTTCCTTGGTGAATTCGTCGAGGACGCTGGTGTCGATGTAGTCCGACCAGTTGTAGACGTGGACCGTCTTCTGCTGCGCGTCGGCAGGGCCGGTGACGAGCAGCACGGCGACCGAGGCGCTGGCAAGGCAGGCGCCCACTTGTGAAGCGATGGCACGGATCATGTCCCGCATTCTCCTGTAACGCGAGGAAGTGACTGACAGGGCGTCGACCCGAAACCGCGTCCGGCCGAAGAACCTCTCCCTGCCAGGGAACCACGTTTCGCTCCGGGTCTCGGCACGCACCATACGGAAATTCCGGTCCGAATGCATCTGCCCTTCATGCACGAAAATTAGGACGGTCCGATGTCCGGCCTGCGTGCCACGGCCCCTTGTTGTTACCCCCCTGCAACACCTACATGAACCATGCTGACCGCTTGACGCGGATCAGGGAATTTCCGCAGCATTGTTGCCAGATGGGGCATTGCGCGGAAAAATTGTAATGGGGCGCCCTGTCGGGCTTTCGACGGCAGGCGTTGCCGAGAGGAGCGACGAATGAACATCGATAAATACACCGACCGGGTGAAAGGCTTCCTGCAATCGGCCCAGTCGCTGGCGCTGCGCGAGAACCACCAGCAGTTCACCCCCGAGCATCTGCTGAAGGTGCTGCTCGACGACAACGAGGGGCTTGCCTCCGGCCTCATCGAACGCGCCGGCGGCCAGTCGCGGCTCGCGCTTCAGTTGACCGAACAGGCGCTCGCCAAGCTGCCGAAGGTGCAGGGCGGATCGGGGCAGATCTACCTCGCCCCCGGCCTCGCGCGCGTGTTCGACACCGCCGAGAAGGCCGCCGACAAGGCGGGCGATTCCTATGTCACGGTCGAGCGGCTGCTGCTGGCGCTCGCCGTGGAGAAGGATACGGAAGCGGGCAAGGCGCTGGCGCAGGCGGGGGTGACGGCGCAGAGCCTCAATACCGCCATCGAGGCGCTGCGCAAGGGCCGCACCGCCGACAACGCCTCGGCCGAAAACGCCTATGACGCGCTCAAGAAATACGCCCGCGACCTCACCGCCGCCGCCCGCGAGGGCAAGCTCGACCCGGTCATCGGTCGCGACGAGGAGATCCGCCGCACCATCCAGGTGCTGTCGCGCCGGACTAAGAACAACCCGGTGCTGATCGGCGAGCCGGGCGTCGGCAAGACGGCCATCGTCGAGGGGCTGGCGCTGCGCATCGTCAACGGCGACGTGCCGGAAAGCCTCAAGGACAAGCAGTTGCTCGCGCTCGACATGGGCGCGCTGATCGCCGGCGCGAAGTATCGCGGCGAGTTCGAGGAACGCCTCAAGGGCGTCCTCTCCGAGGTGCAGGCGGCCGAGGGCAACATCATCCTGTTCATCGACGAGATGCACACGCTCGTCGGCGCCGGCAAGGCGGACGGGGCGATGGACGCCTCCAACCTGCTCAAGCCCGCACTGGCGCGCGGCGAGCTGCACTGCGTCGGCGCAACGACGCTCGACGAATACCGCAAGCATGTCGAGAAGGACCCGGCGCTGGCGCGGCGCTTCCAGCCGGTGTTCGTCTCCGAGCCCACCGTCGAGGACACGGTATCGATCCTGCGCGGCCTCAAGGAGAAGTACGAGCAGCACCACGGCGTGCGCATCCAGGATTCGGCGCTTGTCGCCGCGACGACGCTGTCGAACCGCTACATCACCGACCGTTTCCTGCCCGACAAGGCCATCGACCTCATCGACGAGGCGGCGGCGCGGCTGCGGATGCAGGTGGATTCGAAGCCCGAGGAACTCGATTCCGTCGACCGCGAGATCGTGCGCCTGAAGATCGAGGCCGAGGCGCTCAAGAAGGAGCAGGACGCCGCCTCCAAGGACAGGCTGGTGCGCCTCGAGAAGGAGCTGGTCGAGCTGGAGGAGCGCTCCTCGGCACTGACCGCGAAATGGCAGGCGGAGAAAGACAAGCTCGGCCGCGCAGCCGAGCTCAAGAAGCAGCTCGACGAAGCGCGCAACGAGCTCGCCATCGCCCAGCGCCAGGGTCAGTACCAGCGCGCCGGCGAACTCGCCTACGGCATCATCCCCGGCCTCGAAAAGGAGCTGCAGGAGATCGAGTCGCATGACGGCCAGGCCAGCACCGTGCGCGAGGAGGTGACGCCCGACAACGTGGCGCAGGTCGTCTCACGCTGGACAGGCGTGCCCGTCGACCGCATGCTGGAGGGCGAGCGCGAAAAGCTCCTCAGGATGGAGGAGCAGCTCGGCAAGCGCGTGGTCGGCCAGGAGGAAGCGGTCATCGCCGTCTCCACCGCGGTGCGGCGTGCGCGCGCCGGGTTGCAGGACCCCAACCGCCCCATCGGCTCGTTCATGTTCCTCGGCCCGACCGGCGTCGGCAAGACTGAGCTGACCAAGGCGCTCGCCGCCTTCCTGTTCGACGACGAGACGGCGATGGTGCGCATCGACATGTCGGAATACATGGAAAAGCACTCGGTCGCCCGGCTCATCGGCGCGCCTCCCGGTTATGTCGGCTATGAGGAGGGCGGCGCGCTCACCGAGGCGGTGCGCCGCAGGCCCTATCAGGTCGTGCTCTTCGACGAGATCGAGAAGGCGCACCCGGACGTGTTCAACGTGCTCCTGCAGGTGCTCGACGACGGCCGGCTCACCGACGGGCAGGGCCGCACGGTCGATTTCCGCAACACGCTGATCGTCATGACGTCGAACCTCGGCGCCGAGTTCCTGGTGCTGCAGAAGGAGGGCGAGGATTCGGACGCCGTGCGCGACGAGGTGCTCGCCGTGGTGCGCAGCCATTTCCGGCCGGAGTTCCTGAACCGCATCGACGAGATCATCCTGTTCCACCGCCTCAAGCGCGAGCAGATGGGGGCCATCGTCGATATCCAGCTCGGCCGTCTGGCGCGGCTCCTGGAGGAGCGCAAGATCACGCTCGATGTCGACGCCAATGCCCGCGACTGGCTCGCCGCGCGCGGCTACGATCCGGCCTACGGTGCCCGGCCGCTGAAGCGTGTGATCCAGAAGAACGTGCAGGACCCGCTGGCGGAGCTCATCCTCGCCGGCAAGATCAAGGACGGCGAGACGGTGCCCGTCACCGCGGGGCCGCTCGGGCTCGTCATCGGCGACGTGGCGGTCTCGACCGAGCGCCCGCCCAATGCCGCGCTGAACTGACATAGCGATAAGAAACCGGGGAGCGGCATCCGCTCTCCGGTTCTTTGCAAGGGGAAGGCTATTGCCTGACGGGCTTTGCCCCGCCGGTGACCTCGCAGGAAACCGGAGTGTCCTCGCTCTTCGTCAGGTCGTAAAGATCGGCCTTGTCGCCCTTCGTCCACCAGATGAGGCGCTCGCCCGCGTATCGCGCGCCCGAGGCGGCGATGACGTTGGCGGCGACGACGAACTCGCCCCTGAGCGACAGCGTGGCGAGCGAGGTGCCGCCGGCGTTGAAATATTCCACCTCGACCGGCGTGCCGGCGCAATCGTAGGTCAGCCTGCTGCGATCGACCTTGAGCGCGTGCGGCACCTCGATGGTGATTGTCGCGGAACGCGACTGGGCCGTGAAGCGGGCGAGCGCCGTTCCCGAACTGTCGAACAGCTCGAGCTTGCCGTCGGTGCGTCTCCAGGCTCTCGCGTCCTCAAGCGCCTTGTAGAAGCGCTGCTCCTGGGCCATGAGGGCAGGGGAACACGCCATCATGGTGCCGGCGACGCGGTCGAATCGGATGGTGTCGCGCGCGAATTCGAACGTGCTGCGGAAACGGTTGCAGCCGCCGCTTCCGCTGACCGAGCCGTCGGCGTGCAATTCGAGAATGATCAGGCTGCCGTTTGTCGGGTCCTCCCCGCCGATCTTCACCACGACCCACGCGCCGTGCGGGGTGTCCGGCGGTTCCTGGGCCCGGGCGAGGTGGGCGAATTCCGGCGCGGCGGCGAGCGCGACGACGGACGCGATGCGGGAAATGGATGTCAACATGGTGCCCCTCGTTGGGTGCCAAAATATAGTGATGGGCCAATATTCAGCGTATCTGACAGAACGATAATATAGAATGATAGCAATGTGAAGATCTTGTGACCGCCGCACCGGCTCGGCGCGGCGGTCCGGCCGTCAGGCGGCGTCCGATTCGTTCTGGCCCCAGCGCGGGAACGGGTCCGGCAGGTCCCGGTAGCGGTACAGCTCGAAAGCCGCCGCGTCAGCCGGGCCGACGAGGCAGGCGTCGAGGGCGGCACGCATGGCGGCCTCGTCCATGCCACTGCCGATGAACACCAGCTCCTGCCGCCGGTCTCCCCACACCTCGTCCCAGTGGCGGCGGAAGTTCGCCCGCCATTCGGGATGATCCGGCCAGTGCCGCTTCGGGATCGCCGCCCACCAGTAGCCCATGGCGGTGACCCGTGCGATCGCGCCCGCGAGCGAGAATTCACCCACCCAGCGCGGGCGGGTGGCGAGCCAGAAATGCCCCTTGGCCCGGATCAGGCCCGGCCACGTGCGCTTGATGAAGGCGTCGAACTTCTCGGGATGGAACGGGCGGCGCGCACGGTAGACGAAGCTCGCGATGCCGTATTCCTCGGTCTCGGGGACGTGATCGGCGAAGCCGTAGAGCTCCTTGAACCAGAGCGGGTGCTCTTGCGCCCTCTCTTCGCTAAAGAGGCCGGTGTCGAGCACCTGGTCGAGCGGCACGCGGCCGAAATCGGTCTCCACGATCCGCGCGTCGGCGTTGAGCGACTTCACCACGCCGCGCACCAGCGCCAGTTGCTGCGGCGGAACCTCGGATGCCTTGTTGAGCACGATGACATCGGCGAATTCGATCTGCTCGACCAGCAGGTCGACGATGGTGCGCGCGTCCGCCTCGCCGTTGCTCTCGCCCCGGTCGCGCAGGAAATCGTTGGAGCCGTAATCGCGCAGCAGGCTCGCGGCGTCCACCACCGTCACCATCGTGTCGAGGCGCGCGATATCCGACAGGCTGTCGCCGTTCTCGTCGCGGAAGGAGAAGGTGCTGGCGACCGGCAGGGGCTCGGCGATGCCGGTGCCCTCGATCAGCAGATAGTCGAAACGCCCCTCGCGGCTGAGGCGGTGCACCTCCGCGAGCAGATCGTCGCGCAGGGTGCAGCAGATGCACCCGTTGGTCATTTCCACGAGTTTCTCCTCGGTGCGCGACAGGTTGGCGCCGCCGTCGCGCACGAGATCGGCGTCGATGTTGACCTCGCTCATGTCGTTGACGATCACCGCGACGCGGCGGCCTTCGCGGTTGTTCAGAATGTGGTTGAGAAGCGTCGTCTTGCCAGCACCCAGAAACCCCGACAGAACAGTGACGGGCAGCCGCCCGTCGCCCCGTATGTCATCCAGCATTATATTCTCCAATGAAATGTTATATCGTTGCATAATTTAAATCCTCCAAATCGGTTTCGTCAATCCGGTCGTTTGCGGCGGGGGTGACGCAACAATGGCCGTTTGGCACAATTCCAAGCCGATTCTGCGGATTTCCCCATAGGCGCGGGCGTCGATCCGTGCCATGTGCAGTCGGCTACATGCAAGCAGGCGCCGGCGAACGTCCGCCTTCGGTGGCGCCCACCGACAAAGACAGTCATTGACAACCGAAACGCCATAAACGGACCCTGACATGCCTTTCACAGACAACAATCAGGCTGATGCTCTCGTGCAGACCGGCCGCTCGGGAACGCTCGGACGCATTCATCTCAACCGCCCCAAGGCCCTCAACAGCCTCACCATCGACATGGTGCGCGACATCGCCGGCGCGCTCGACCGGTTCGAGGCGGATGTGGGCGTGGCGGCGGCGCTGATCACCGGCGAGGGCGAGCGCGCCTTCTGCGCTGGCGGCGACATCCGCGCCCTCTATGACGGCGGGCCGCAGGACACCGAAGTGGGCCGCACCTTCTGGCGCGAGGAATATGTCGTCAACGCCCGCATCAGGCGCTATCCGAAGCCCTATGTCGCCTTCATGGATCTGATCACCATGGGCGGCGGCGTGGGCCTGTCGGCGCACGGCAGCCACCGGGTCGTCACCGAGCGAACGCGGCTCGCCATGCCGGAGACGGGTATCGGCTTCTTCCCGGATGTCGGCGGCACCTGGCTGCTGTCTCGCGGCCGCGCCGGCGGCGGTGCGAGCGAGATCGGCACCTACCTCGCCCTCACCGGCGAGCAGATCGGCGCCGCCGACGCCATCCACGCCGGGCTGGCGGACACTTTTGTGCCCTCTGCCGCGCTGCCGGAACTGGCCGCGGCGCTGTCGGAATTGCCTGCGGATGCTGGCGGCGCGCGGGTCGGCGCCGCCATCGCCGCTTTCGCTCGCGCCGTCGAGCCCGGGCCGGTGCAGCAGAACGAGGCCGAGATCAATGCCGCTTTCGGCTTTGACACGGTGGAGGAGATTTTCGCCGCGCTCGTGGAGTCCGACACCGACTTTGCCGCCAGGACACTCGCGACCCTGCGCACCCGCTCGCCGACGAGCCTCAAGCTGGCGCTGAAGCTGCTGCGCATCGCCCGCGACGACACCGCCTATGAGCAGACGGTGGAGCGCGAATACGCCGCGGGCGTGGCGGTGCTGGGCGGGCACGAGTTCTACGAGGGCGTGCGCGCGGCGATCGTCGACAAGGACCGCAATCCGCGCTGGCGGCCGGCGACGCTCGACGAGGTGACCGAGGAAAGCCTCGAACGCTACTTCGCTCCCGCGCCCGAGAGAGTCTTTTCCTGAGCGCGACCGACGGCGTCGTCGGAATCAGCGCAGCGGAAAACCGAGCGTATGGGCATGCTCGCGCAGCCGGTCGCGGCCCCGCAGCGCCCGGGCGCTCGCAAGCCGGCGCAAGACGTGCTGCGTCCATACCGGGTGCTCCAGCGACTGCCCGCGCCAGAACCCGTCGAGGATCGTATCGTAGGCCGCCGCGGCGGGAGCCGTCCGCGCGGCGTCGTAGGTGTCGCGGTGCAGTACCGCCGCCTGCGGCAGGCGCGGCTTGATGGAAGCCAGGTTGGCGGGATCGGGATAGCCGACCGCGAGGCCGAACACCGGGAACACATAGGAGGGCAGCTTCAGGCTTTGCGCCACGTCCAGCACGTGGTCGCGGATCGCGCCGACATAGACCGTCCCGAGGCCCAGCGATTCGAGCGCCAGCACGGCGTTCTGCGCCGCCAGCGCCGCGTCGATCACACCGAGCAGCAGCGATTCGAGAAAGTCCGTGCCCTCGACGGTGACGTTCTGCGCCGCGCCGATGGCGCGCGTGCGCGACAGATCCGCGAGCCAGACCAGGAACAGCGGCGCCTGCCGGATGAACGCCTGATCGTTGGCCAGTGTCGCCAGCTCCGACTTGTGGGCGGGATCGTCGACCGCGACCACGCTCCACAGCTGGAGGTTCGAGGACGACGAAGCCGACTGCGCCGCCGCTACCAGCGTCTCCAGCACGCCCTCGGGCAGCGGATCGGCGGTGAACGCGCGCACCGAGCGATGCGCGAGCGCCTGCTCGATGACGGCGCTCGCCAGCACCGCGTCGGGCTTCGCCTGCCCGTAGCGCGCGGAAAGCAGGGTGGAAATACCGTCGTCAGCCGTTTCGGTCCGGGTCACGCTCATCGTCTGTCGTCTTCCCTGTTGCTTGCCCGAGTCATATCATAATCAGAGCATGTCATCGTTTCACGGAAACGCTGACATGCTCTGACTTTTTGATTTTGAGCGAATTCTTATCGATCGGATGATTTCATCCGATCGGAACGCGCTCCAGCGGGAGCGGCATTTTGTCACGCGCTCGCACACGCAGACCTGCGCCCCCGCCTTCGCCGCCAGTATGGGGAAGGTCGCCGGATGCATCAATAAAAAATATAAAAAAGATAGAATTACTTCTGTTTTGTTCGCCTTTCAGTCCTCGTCGGTGGCGAGCTGGCCGAGCAGCTTGCCGCGGCCGCGCAGCCGCATGATCATCGGCACCAGCAGCGCGACGGCCGCGACGGCGTAGAGCACGATGGCGACGGGCGAGGCGACGAGAATGCCGGCATCGCCCTGGCTGATGGCGAGCGCGCGGCGCAACTGCTGTTCCGCCATCGGCCCCAGGATGAGCCCCACCACCACCGGCGCGACCGGATAGCCGAAGCGGCGCAGTCCGTAGCCGAGCAGGCCGAAGGCGAGCAGCATGGCGAGCTCGAACACGGAAGGGTTGGCGCCGATGGTGCCGAGCGTCGCGAACACCAGGATGCCGCCGTAGAGCCACGGCTTCGGAATGGTCAGGAGCCGCACCCAAAGCCCGATCAAGGGCAGGTTCAGCACCAGCAGCATCAGGTTGGCGACGAGCAGGCTCGCGATCAGGCCCCAGACGAGATCGGGATTGTTGGCGAACAGCAGCGGCCCCGGCTGCAGGCCGAACTGCTGGAAGCCCGCCAGCATGATCGCGGCGGTGGCCGTTGTCGGCAGACCGAGCGTCAGCAGCGGCACCAGCGTGCCGGCGGCCGAGGCGTTGTTGGCCGCCTCCGGCCCGGCGACGCCCTCGATGGCGCCTTCGCCGAATTCCTCGGGCCGGCGGGCGAAGCTCTTCTCGGCGCTGTAGGAGAGGAAGCTCGCCACGTCCGCCCCGCCCGCCGGCATGGCGCCGATGGGAAAGCCGATGGCCGTGCCGCGCAGCCACGGCACCCACGAGCGCTTCCAGTCCTCCTTGCTCATCCAGACGGACCCCTTGACGGCTTCCACCTTCTCGGCGACGGCGGAAGGGGAGGCGGCGGTCTTGAAGGTCTCGCCGATGGCGAAGAGCGCGACGGCGAGCGTCGTCACCTCCACGCCGTCGAGCAGGTCGGGAAGGCCGAAGGTCAGTCGCGCCTGGCCTGTCTGCAGGTCGATGCCGACGAGGCCGAGCGTCAGGCCCAGAAACAGCGCCGTGATGCCGCGCAGCGCCGAGTCGCCGAAGGCGGCCGAGACGGTGATGAAGGCGAGCACCATCAGTGCGAAATAGTCCGCCGGCCCGAAGGACAGCGCGAACTCCACCACCCACGGCGCGATGAGCGCGAGCCCCAGCGTCGCCAGGAGCCCCGCGACGAAGGAGCCGATGGCGGCGGTGGCGAGCGCCGGCCCGCCGCGGCCCTTGCGGGCCATCTTGTTGCCCTCGAGCGCCGTGATGATCGACGCGCTCTCGCCCGGCGTGTTGAGCAGGATCGAGGTCGTCGAGCCGCCGTACATGCCGCCGTAGTAGATGCCGGCGAACATGATCAGCGAGCCGGCGGGGTCGAGCTGATACGTGACCGGCAGCAGCAGCGCCACCGTGAGCGCCGGGCCGATGCCCGGCAACACGCCCACCGCCGTGCCGATGGTCACGCCGACGAAGGCATAGAACAGGTTGAGCGGCGTGAGCGCCACCAGCAGGCCGTTGGCGAGCAGGCTGAGCGTGTCCATGGCGGATGCCCCGATTTGAACGACGGACGACGGAATGTCAAGGAACGAGCCGCTCCAGCGGACCTTCCGGGATGGTCAGGTTCAGCCCGCGCGAGAAGGCGAACCAGATCACGAAGGCGAAGACGACGCCGATGGGAATCGTCTTCCACAGCGGCCCGCGTCCGAACCCGCGCGCGGTCGCGGCGAACAGCACGCCCGTCGCCACCGAGAAGCCGGCGGTGTTCAGGAGCAGCATCTGGGCGACGAGCCCGCCGGTGATCCAGGCCACGGGGCCGTAGTGGTCGGTCTCGCGCTCCGGAAAGTCGCCGCGCCATGCGGCGACCGCCGTCGCCAGCGCCAGCACCGCCAGCCCCGCCGCGACCGTGTAGGGAAACACGGTGGGGCCGATGCGGGCATATTGCGCCACCGCCCCCATGCGCGACGTCGACCAGAAGACCAGCGCGGCAAGGCCGACGAGCATCACCGCCACCGCAAGCGCCGCGATGTCGGGGCGGCGCGGCTGTGCATCCCGCCGCTCCGGCCCGGTCGGTGTGCCGGTGCTCATTGCACCAGACCGATGTCTTTCAGGATGGCCTCGGTCGCGGTGATATCCTCGGCGAGCTGCTTGTCGAACGCCTCGCCGGCGAGATAGGTGTCGGCCCAGCCGCGCTGTTTGAGCGCATCCTGCCATTGCTGCGAAGCGACGAGCTTGGCGATGTCGTCGCTGATCGCGGCCTTCTGCTCCGGCGTGATGCCAGGGGCGGCGGCGATCATGCGCCAGTTCTCCAGCGCCATGTCGACGCCCGCCTCGCGCAGCGTCGGCGCGTCGAGGCCCTCGACCTGGTTCTCGCCCGACACCGCGAGGAGCCGCAGCTTGTCCGCCTCGACCTGCGGCGCGAACTCGGCAACGCCTGAGATGCCGACGGTCACCTGCCCGCCGAGAATGGCGGCGAGCGCCTCGCCGCCGCCGGAGAAGGCGACGTAGTTGACCTTCGTGGGATCGACTCCGACCGCCTTGGCGAACAGGCCCGCCGCGATGTGGTCCGCCCCGCCCGCCGAGCCGCCGGCCCACGAGACCGAGCCGGGATCGGCCTTCAGCTTCTCCACGAGGTCGTCGACGGTCTTGATCGTCGAATTGACCGGCACGACGATCGCCAGTGCCTCGCCGGTGAGGCGGGCGATGGGCGTCACGTCGGCGAGCGTCACCGGCGACTTGTTGGTGAGGAGGGCGCCGACCATCACATAGCCGCCGACAAGCAGCGACGCCGGGTTGCCCCTGGACTGGTTGGCAAACTGCGCAAGGCCGATGGCGCCGCCCGCGCCGGGCACGTTGACGACCTGCACCTTCGGCGAGATGCCCGTCTCCTGCAGTGTGGCCTGGAGCGTGCGCGCCGTCTGGTCCCAGCCGCCGCCGGGGCTTGCGGGCGCGATGATGGTGTAATCGGTAGCGGCCGCCGCGCCGCTCATGCCTGCAACCCCCGCAAACGCGGCGGCGAAAAACAGCTTCCTCATCGTTTCCTCCAGGACCGGTTTTTCTGGGCCCGCTATCGTGGACCGGTTATTTCGGGCTGCTCGTCTGATTTTTGGCAGCCTTGAGAAAATCATAGGATTCTTTCCGGGCGTTGTCGACACGGGGAATGGGCAAGGAGAACCGACCCGCGGTGCGCTGCCGGCATGGGGAAGGTCATGCGCCGCCGCGCGCAATCAGGCAGGAGATTCCCGACGCCGTCCGGCAGTACCGCTCCGTCATAACAGGCGCGGCGGCGCGGTCGGCATGCAACGGCTGCGGCAAGGCACAGCAACGGATTTGGCGTTACTTTATGCGTCTCAAGAAAAACATTGCTCTCCTGCCGGACCATGATATTATGAAACATGGCAGGTGGTTTTTCACGTGCGTTTATTTTTGACTATTTTATTTTGATTGCAAAAGGATATTGTGCCATGACAAATTCTCTGTCGCCGCTGCAAGGAAGCTTTGTTCCTCCTGTCCAGTCGACGTCTTCAGAACGGTTCACCGAGCCAGGTAGGCTGGGCGGGGGTGAACCGCAACCCGTTCCCTATGACAACATTTTCGTGGACGAAGCAGAGCATCAGCGCTTGTCGTCTAACAACGTCAGTAATTTGTCCCTTCAAGAAGGCCCCCGCAAAGAACGCTCAGCTCTCTGGCACAAGGCCGCCGATGTCGCCGACCGTATCTTGTGCTGGATCGATACGGTGGCCGAGAAGTTTGCCGCTCTCGGCGAGTTCATCGGCAGGATCCTTGGCGCCGTCGGCGGCTTCGTCGTTGCTTTGGGCGTCGCTGCGGGCAGTTTCTGCGCGGTTCCCATTATATGGAGCATCCATAATAAGGATCCCGGCAACGACTATTTGTTGGCGTTCATAGGGACAGGCGCGGATATTGGCGGGGCTGTCGGTGATTTCCTTCTTGGCGGGGTCGGTGCGGCGGTGGGGATTGCCACATTGCCGATCGGGGCACCGGTGACCAAAATCGTCGAGCTTTGCAACGCGCCGGAGCGCAGCGGGTATCAACGTGTGAGCGATGATGTGCTGGTGGACGATGAGGAGCAGGGCGTCGAGCTCATGTAACCTGTCTCAACCGGCGGTGTGAACGCAATTCCCGCAAAGAAAACCCATGGCGCCGGATCTCTCCGGCGCCATTCTCATTCGGTCGGTCGATCGATCGCGAAAAAATTCAGCCCGCCGCCGCCTTGCCGCCGTCCGCGCCCGGCCCCGATACAGGCCCGTCGTGGGTCAGGATGGCGTAGATCGCCGCCGCGTCGCGCGCCGAGCGCAGGCGGTCGAGGTTGCCGGGCTCGCGCAAGAGGCGCGCCACCCGGGCGAGCGCCTTGAGATGGTCCGCGCCCGCCGCCTCCGGCGCCAGCAGCAGGAAGACGATATCGACCGGCTGGCCGTCGATGGCCTCGTAGTCGATCGGCTTTTCCAGCCGCGCGAACAGACCGAACAGGCGGTCGATGCGCGCCGGCTTGCCGTGGGGAATGGCAATGCCGTCGCCGATGCCGGTCGAGCCGAGACGCTCGCGCTGCAGCAGCGTCTCGTAGATCTCGCGCTCGTCGAGGCCGGTGAGTTGGGCGGCTCTGGCCGCGATCTCCTGCAACGCCTGCTTCTTGCCGCTCGCCTTCAGAGACGGCACGATGGCGTCGGGTGTGAGGATATCGGTCAGGGGCATGTCTCGAACACGCGCAAGCGCGAGTCGCTCCTTCGGTGCATGCCCACAGAACGCACAGCACGGCGCACTTCCTGGGCCAAGCAATCTACCACAGACTTGAGCGTCGAGCGCCCGTTCCGCGAACAGGCGACCGACGCTCGCTCAACACGCGGGCCGGATGTCCGCCGCCCCGGGGGGGCGGCCTTCATTCAGCCCCGATTGTCGGAACCGTCCGGCGGGTCGATCCAGCCGATGGTTCCATCGTGACGGCGGTATACGACATTTACCCGGCCACTGCCAGCATGTCTGAACACAACTACGGGAGCCCCTGTCAGGTCAAGTTCGACAACCGCCTGACTGACCGAAAAGCGGTGGAGAGCGGCAATATTTTCCGCGACGATGACCGGATGGAACGTCTCGTCGACCTCCGCCTCCTCCTGCGGCGCCTCGATCACGTAGGCGCGGACCTCCTCGGCGCGGACCTCGTCCGCCTCCGCCACGGGGTGATGGGCGAGATCGTCCGATCCGGGCTGGGCGCGCTCCTTCAGCCGGCGGCTGTGCCGGCGCAGGCGGCGCTCGAAGCGCTCGGCGGTCTGGTCGAAGGCGGCATAGGCATCGGGCGCCACACCCGTGGCCTCCAGCGTGATGCCGGTGTTGAGGTGCAGCACGCCGACCGTGCGAAAGCCGCTGCCTTCCTTCTCCACGACCACATGGCCGGAGTAGCCGGTGTCGAGATATTTGGCAATCGCCGCGGTCACCCGCGCCTCGATCTGCCCGCGCAGAGCGTCGCCGATATCGATGTTCTTTCCGGTTATCCGCAAAGGCATTCCCATCTCCTTCCATTCACGCGCCGCGGGCGACAACGGCGCCGGCGTCCTTGCAGACGACGCCGGCGCGCCCATAGACCAGGCGCGCCCATAGAGCTTAAGTCGACGAACAAACGTCGACCAGCTTTATTTGTTTCGTGACAGAGGGCTTATCCAGCCTGAACGGCCTTGGCCGCGAACGCCCGCCGGCGCTCGACGGACGAGGGGATGCGCAGCGATTCCCGGTATTTGGCAACGGTGCGCCGGGCGACGTCGACGCCCTCGTCGTGCAGCCTGCGCACGAGCGCGTCGTCGGACAGCACCTCCTGCGGCGATGTTTCCGCCGCTATCAGCTGCCGGATGCGGTGGCGGACGGCTTCCGCCGCATGCGCCTCGTTCCCGTTCGTGGCGGTGACAGCGGCGGAGAAGAAGTACTTCATCGGAAACACGCCACGCTCGCAGCCGATGGCCTTGTTGGCGGTCACGCGCGAGACGGTCGATTCGTGCATGCCGATGGCGTCGGCGATGGTCTTCAGGTTGAGCGGGCGCAGGTGCGACGCGCCGAAGCTGAAGAAGCCTTCCTGCAGGCGCACGATCTCTGTCGCGACCTTCAGCACGGTGCGCGCGCGCTGCTCCAGGCTGCGTGTCAGCCAGTCGCCGCTTTGCAGGCATTCGGACAGGAAGACCCGATCGGCGTCGGAACGCACGCCCGTCATCAGCCTCGCATGATAGGCGCGGTTGAGCAGCACCCGCGGCAGGGTGTCGTCGTTGAGCTCGACGATGAAGCCGCCGTCGCGCGCCTTGCGCACGAAGACGTCGGGGGCGAGCGTCTGTGCCGGCTCCGCCCCGAAGGCGCGCGCGGGCTTGGGATCGAGCCGCCGCAGCTCGGCCAGCATCTCGGCGAGATCCTCCTGGTCGACGCCGCACAGCCGGCGCAACGCCGCGTGATCGTGACGGGCGACGAGCGCCAGATTGGCGACGAGCGCCTGCATGGCCGGATCGAAACGGTCGCGCTCGCGCAATTGCAGGGCGAGGCACTCGGCGAGGTCGCGCGCGCCGACACCCGTGGGCTCGAACCCCTGGACCATGGCGAGCACCTGGGCCACGGCGGCCTCCGCCACCCCGAGGCGGGAGGCGACGTCGGCCGTCGTTTCCGTCAGATAGCCGGCGCCGTCGACGGCGTCGATGAGGAAGCGTCCGATCAGCCGCTGCTGCGGATCGGTGGTGGCGAGGTCGAGCTGGGCGGCGAGGTGATCGTAGAGCGACACATCGGCGGCGAGCGTCGCCTCGATGTCGGGCGCATCGTCATGATCGTGGTGGCCCCCGCCGGAATGGGGCGGGGCCGACGACACCATCAGCCCCTCGTCCGCGGCGCTCGGCTCGCTGCGCGGGGCGGAGAGGGTGGCGGCGTCGTCCTGAAACAGGTTGTCGAAGGAGGTGCCGAAATCCGCCTCGATGGATTCGCGCTCCAGTTGCGGCTCGGCCGGCGACCAGTCGCGGATCTCGTCTTCCCCGCCGGCCTGCCGTGCGCCATTCGCGGCTTCGGCCGGCTGCTCGCCGCCTTCCTCGCCGCCGTCGGTATATTCCAGCAGGGGATTACGCTCGATCTCCGCCTCGACATGGGCGGCGAGCTCGAGATGCGAGAGCTGCAGCAGGCGGATGGCCTGCAGCAATTGCGGCGTCATTGCCAGCGACTGGCTCTGGCGCAACTCCAACCGGTGGGAAAGTCCCATCGCGCGATCCCCCCGCCTGATTTCTGTGTCCGGTTCCCCGCTTCCGTCCGATCTCGCTCTGTCCGGGACGGATCGCGAAGACGCTTCGACGCGTCGTGCATCCCGATCGGGCGCCCGGGAGCCGAACGGCGCCAGCCTGCCGGCACGTTTCTTGCTTGCAGGTGCTTCCACCCTTTATTAGCGCCTTTGCGGCGCCACGTCAAAGCTGGAAATCTTCGCCGAGATAGAGCCGGCGCACATCGGGGTTGGCGATGATCTCCGCCGGCGTGCCTTCCATCAACACGCGGCCGGAGTGGATGATATAGGCGCGGTCGATGAGGCCGAGCGTCTCGCGCACGTTGTGATCGGTGATCAGCACACCGATGCCGCGCCGTGTCAGGTGGCGGACGAGGTTCTGGATGTCGCCCACCGCGATGGGGTCGATGCCGGCGAAGGGCTCGTCGAGCAGCATGAAGGTGGGGTTGCCGGCGAGCGCGCGGGCGATCTCGCAGCGCCGCCGCTCGCCGCCGGAGAGCGCGATGGACGGCACCTTGCGCAGCCGCGCGATATCGAACTCCTCCAGCAGGGCGTCGAGCTTCTTCTCGCGCTCCTTGCGGCCCGGCTCCACCACCTCGAGCACCGCCCGCAGGTTGTCCTCGACGCTGAGGCCGCGGAAGATGGAGGCTTCCTGCGGCAGGTAGCCGATGCCGAGGCGCGCCCGCCGGTACATCGGCAGGCGGGTGATGTCGTGGCCCTCCAGCGTGATGGTGCCGAGGTCCGCGGCAACGAGGCCGGTGATCATGTAGAAGATCGTGGTCTTGCCGGCGCCGTTGGGGCCGAGCAGCCCCACTGCCTCGCCCTTGCGCACGTGGAGACCCGCGCCCTGCACCACGGTGCGGCCGCGATAGCTCTTCTGCAACCCGTCCACCGCGAGCACGCCCGCCTGCGGGCGCCCGTCCCGGCGCACCCCGCCGCCCGCCCGCCCGTCCGCAGCGGAGGGAGGCGCGGCGAATCCGGGGTCGGAGGCGAAGGTGCCGGCGATTTCGTCGAGGCTGTGGTAAGGCGGCAAGGGCGTCACCATGGTGTGCGGATCGGAACGGGCGGACGCGTCAGCGACCGGGCGCGTTGCCGCTGCCCGGCACGAAGACCCCCTGCACCCGCCCGCCCGGCTTCGCGATGCAGTTGGCGATGCTGGTATCCAGGTTGTAGACGATGCGGTCGCACTGCTGGACGTTCTTGTCCTGGCTGAGGATGACGTTGCCGGTCAGCGTCACCGTGTTGCTTATCCGGTCGAAGACCGCATGTTGGCCGGTGGCGGTCTGGGCACCCGACACCACGGTGACGGGCCCCTGGCAGTCGAGCTTGCGGATGTTGTTGTCGCCGTCCGTCTGGGCGGCCTGCGGCGCGCCGGACGCGCCGGTGGCGCTCTGCTCGTAGAACACGTTGAGCGCCGAGCAGCGCAGCGTGGTCTCGCCCTGCACGGCGACGACGTTGCCGGTGAAGGTGGCGCGCTTTTCGGTGTCGAACACGTCGAGCCGGTCGGCGTCGATCTTGATCGGGTCCTTGCCGGAGCCGAGCGCTCCGAGCGGCGGGCTGACCGGGGTCACGTTCTGCGCCCGGGCGCTCTGCACGAAGGCGCCTTCCATCAGGGCGCCCTGCACCAGAGCGCTCTCCACCAAGGCTCCCGCCGCGATCAGCACGGCGGCGACGCCCGCTCTCCAGAAACACCGACCCCAGAAACACCGCTCCGATGCCGCCTGCAGCATGATTCGTCCCATCCTGTTTCGCCCGCCCGTCAGCGCTGGGCTTCGGCGCCGCTGTCGAGAACGGTGCGCACCCTGCCTTCAAAGACGATATGCTTGCCATTGTCCGAAATGTCGAGCCTGTCCGCCGAAATCGTCCCCTCCGAGATCCTTACCACGACCGGTTCGTCGGAGACCACGCGGCCGCCCTTGAAGTCGACCGAGGCGGAGGAAAGCCGCACGTCGTAGCCGCTGTCGGTGCGCACGCGGACGTCGCCGGAGAGCTTCAGGTGCTCGCTCTGCGAATCGTAGACGCCGCTTGTGGCGTTGATCCGGGCCTGGCCGCCGCCGTCGAGCTGCACGTGGCCGGAGATCTCGTTGAGCTCGACGATGGCGGGATTCTTCACGTCCTGCGAGGCGGAGGCGGCCGTGACCTCGTAGGGCTGCGTGCCGTCGCGGAAGCCGGACAGTTTCGGCGCGTCCATGGTGATCTTGGACCCGGACAGGGACACAGGCCCCAGGCTGAGGCCGCCGATGCTGCGCAGCGGCTCCAGGATGCCGATGGCGGCAACGATCACGACGGCGGCGAGAGCGGCGAGGGGGATGACGCGCTTCAGCGTCCGCACGCGCGCGGAATGGCGCAGCGCGGCGCGATAGGCGGCGGGAGAAATGCCCGCGACCGGCAAATCCGCCGTCGCCGGGCGTCGCGGCGCGCGATCGGCGGGATAGTGGCCGGCAGGCGTATGATCGGCGTCTGTCAACTGGCTTCCGTACTCGGTTCGGGCGCGGTCCGTGAGGAGGTAGATATAATCTGCGCAGGCCCCGCTTCCAAGTAGCTAATCGGTGTAAGCCGCCGAACGGCTGTCCGCTCGCCGATCACAGATGAGCGAAGATGTCGCTCTCCGCCCAGCCGGCGAGATCGAGCCGGGCGCGGGTGGGCAGGAATTCGAAGCACGCCCCGGCGATGTCGGTGCGGTCCTCGCGGGCGAGCATGGCGTCGAGCTTCTGCTTGAGGGCGTGCAGGTGCAGCACGTCGGACGCCGCGTAGGCGAGCTGGGCGTCGGAGAGCGTCTCCGCCGCCCAGTCGGAGGACTGCTGCTGCTTGGATATCTCGACGCCGATCAGTTCCCGCAGGTTGTCCTTCAGGCCGTGGCGGTCGGTATAGGTGCGCGCGAGCTTGGAGGCGATCTTGGTGCAATAGACCGGCCGGGGCATGACGCCGAACGTATGATAGAGCACCGCGAGATCGAAGCGGGCGAAGTGGAAGATCTTGAGCACCCGCTCGTCGCCCAGGATGCGCAGCAGGTTTTCCGGGCGCGGCCCGCCGCGCAGGATCTGCACCACCTCGGCGGACCCGTCGCCGCCCGAAAGCTGCACCACGCACAGCCTGTCGCGATGGGGATTGAGCCCCAGCGTCTCGGTGTCGACGGCGACCGAAGCGCCAAAGTCGATGTCGGCGGGCAGATCGCCCCGGTGTAGCCTGATGGTCATGTCAGCGTCCTTGCTCGATCCATACCCTGCCTCCGCAGGGCTGTCCGAACGAGGCCGGTGGGGCTCATCTCATCCGGGCGACGCCGCCTTGCCTCGATCGGGGAACTGGCCTCGCGGGGAAAGGCGCCGGTACAAGCAAATGCTGCGGGAAAGCGTTTCACGACGAATGCCCCTGCTGTAGCACCCGCGGCGGCGGCGGGCAAGAAGGCGCGCGGCGGAAGGGCGCATGGCCGCTCCCGCCCGCCGGTGCGGTGATTTCGCCGCCGGCGCGGATTGAACAAGTCAGATGGCGATGTTATCCGTCAATGCAAACGAAAAGCAGAACGAGTCGTCGTATATGCGCGATAAATACGTGTGAATTCGAGGAGCGGGTATGAATATGCGCTGTTCCATCTATGCTGCATTTTGTGTCATCAGGTTGCCAAGGTGAAAACTTCCGGTATCCATATGCTGGTCGCGATATCGGCCTCGGGTTCCCGGCTGCGCTCCTGCGTCCATCGGTTCGATCCGCCGGTGGGAGGGGATGCCTGCGATGGTCCCTTGCAATCGTGAAGAGCGGCGGACTTCATCCCGGCTCACGGGCCGGCCCATCCGATCCGGCCATGGCGGCCTCTAGCGTTTGTGGGACATATGACGGATCAACTTCCCATTGACCAATTGCTCGCCACCCTGCGGCGCGAGGCGGCGGCTTTCCGCGTGCCGGCGCTCGACGCCGCGCCCCACCGCACCGCTCTGGAGCCCGCGACAGGGGCGCTGAGCGGCACCATGGCCGATACCCGCCTCGAGGTGCTGGAGCGACGGGTCGAAGCCGGCGCCGAGGCCCTCGCGGCGTCGCTGGAGGAGCTGCGGGGGGGGGGGGGGGGGGGGGGGGGGGGGAAACC
>NZ_JBSEFH010000021.1:0-120362 GCF_053570585.1 Pseudochelatococcus sp. B33
TTTCGTCGCTTCCCCCGGCGCCCTTGGCGGAGGCTTGCGAGCCACGGCTCAGCCAAGCGATTTCCCGTCGGGATCGAACGGCGTCCAGACCTCTTCAAGTCCCAGTTCCTTGATGGAGGCTTCCAGATACGTCGGCTCGAACCAGCTTTCGGTTTCGATTGCCCGGCGGATCAGCCCGAACTCCTTCGACTTCTCCGCCTTCCTTGCGTAGAGCGCGCGTGTGAATGGATCGAGCAGCGGCGAATGACGTTCTTTCAGACTGACGCCTCGAATATCCCTTTCAAGAATCGAACGTGCAGTACCCGACTTTTCCCATTCATCGAGGATGGCCTGCCGGTTCTCTTCCAGGGACGAAAAATGCGCGCCGCGGGTGAAAGCCTTCACCAGACGCGCGATAATCTCCGGCCGTGCCTGCTCGAATTCGCTGGTGACGAACAGCGACCCGATACGGCCCGCGGAGGGCGTATCGTCGTTGCTGTTGTATACGACCTTCACCAGCCCCTGATCTTCGAGCTGGAGGAAGGTCACGCTGCCGAAGGCCGCATCGATATCCCTGGTCGCCAATGCCGCATTCGTCGACGCATTGTCCAGATTGACGACGTTCACGTCGCTCCACTTGAGACCATGGGCGGAGAGTACTTCGGCAACGGACAAATGGGCGTTCGTTCCGAGAAACACCGCTACCCGCTTGCCGCGCAGTTGCTCGATCGTGGTGATGTCCGACGCCGTGGGCACAGCCAGATAGATCGGCGTGCGCGTGCTGCTGACCAGCAGGATCTTGCTCTTGATCCCGCTCGCGCGGCCGACGACGGATGGCAGGTCCCCCTGTGTGTACAGGTCGAGCTGCCGGTTGACGACGGCCTCGTTCACCGCCGGACCGGCGCCACGGAAGAAGTACCACTCGATCCTGACATTCGGCACATCGCTGAATTCCTTCTCGGCGAGACCGAGCGAATGCGAGACCGACAGCGAGCTTCCCTGGGAAAAGGGTCGATTGTCGACGCCGATGCTCGCGAATCCGATCCTGACCACCAACGGATTCTGCGCATGCGCAGCGCCCGTCACCGCCACCAGCGTTGCTCCTGCTACGCCTGTGAGAAATTGCCTGCGATCCATTGCCATCTCCTATTGCTCATAGAAACAAAATCGACATCGACTCAAGCGGCCGTTACCTCGGCCGCGAAGCGGCTCGGCGGTGTTTTCAATCCAAGATGTTCCCGCAACGTGCGGCCGTCATAGGCTTCCCGGAACAGGCCGCGGCGGCGCAATTCGGGCACGACCAGTTCGATGAAATCATCGAGGCCGCGAGGCGAAGGAGGCATGATGTTGAAACCGTCGGCTCCGCGCTCGCGGAAGTAGCTCTCCAGCGCATCCGCGATTTCATTCGGCGTGCCGACGATCTGCCAATGCCCTCGCGCGCCGGCTATCTCGAGATAGAGCTGGCGGATCGTCAGGTTGCGCTTTCTCGCCAGATCGAGCAGCAGCACCCGCCGGCTGCGGCTCGCCTCCGTCTGCGGCGTGATGTCGGGCAACGGACCGTCGAGCGGATAGCCCGACAGGTCGATCCCGCCCAGATGCGACTGGATGTAATTCAGTCCGACGACCGGATGAACGAGATCCTGCAAGACCTGAAACTTTTCGCGCGCTTCGGATTCGGTCCGCCCGACCACCGGAAATACGCCGGGGAGGATCTTGATGTCGTCTTCGTCACGTCCGTAGGAGCGCGCCTTTTCTTTCACGTCGCCATAGAATTCCTGCGCCTCGGCCAGCGTCCGCTGGGCGGTAAAGACGGCTTCGGCCGTCGACGCAGCAAGATCCCGGCCCGATGCGGACGAACCGGCCTGAATCAGCACCGGGCGACCCTGCGGCGAGCGTGCCACCGACAGCGGTCCCTCGACGCGATAGTATTGCCCGTTGTGGTTGATCCGGTGGACCTTGCTGCGATCGACGAACCGGCCGCCAACCTTGTCGCCGAGAATGGCATCGTCCTCCCAGCTGTCCCACAGCACCTGCACGACGTCCGCGTATTCCCGCGCCCGGGCATACCTCTCGGCATGGTCGCCGTAGCCCGGCGGATTGCTGAAATTCTCGCCTTCGAGCCGCGTGCCGGACGTGACCAGATTCCAGCCCGCCCGGCCGCCGCTGATATGATCGAGCGACGCGAAATAGCGCGCCAGATTGTACGGCTCGTTGAAGCTCGTCGACACCGTCGCCACGAGCCCGATCCGCTCCGTCACCGCCGCCAGGGCCGACAGGAGAGTCAGGGGCTCGAAAAGCGTGGCCCGCGTCGTGCGGCTGATATAGTCGTCGTTTTCCGATGGAATCGCCGCCTGATCGGCGAAAAAGACCAGATCGAAGCTTGCGGATTCGGCAAGCCTTGCCAGCCGCGCGTAGTTCGCCAGATTGACGCCCGCGTCCGGCTGCGCGTCCGGGTGCCGCCATGCGGCCACATGATGGCCGGAAGGATGGAGAAATGCGCCCAGCGAAATCTTCTTACCATGTCCGTTCGTCATCGTCTGTCACTCCGCCGCCGCTTCGGAATAGGAAGATCCGGCCGTGAGCGGCGCGAACCGCCGCCGCCCCGACGGACGGACAAGACCGAGGTGATCCCGCAGGGTCCGGCCGGCATACTCGGTCCGGAACAGTCCACGCCTGCGCAATTCGGGGACGACCAGTTCGATGAAATCGTCGAGGCCCCATCCGAGTTGCGGCGCCATGACATTGAAGCCGTCCGCCGCCTCGTTGCGGAAGTAATACTCAAGCTGATCGGCGATTTCGGCCGCCGTGCCGACCAGCTGCCAGTGCCCGCGCGCGCCGGCGATATGCAGATAGAGTTGCCGGATCGAATAATTTTCCCGCCGCGCAAGATCGAGCAGCAGCTTCTGGCGGCTCTTGCCAGAATTCGTTTCGGGAACCTCGGGCAACGGGCCGTCGAGAGGATAGGCCGACAAGTCGATCCCGGCGGCGACGGTCTTCAAAAGCCCGAGACCGACCACCGGGTCGACCAGATTTTGCAAGGATTCGAATTTTTCCCGCGCCTCCGCTTCAGTGCGGCCGACGACGGGAAACACGCCGGGCAGGATCTTCAGCTCGTCCGGATGACGCCCATATTTCGCCAGTCTGCCCTTCACGTCGCCGTAATATTCCCGCGCCTCCGAAAAGCTCTGGTAGGCAACGAACACGGCCTCGGCCGTTCGCGCCGCCGTCTCCCGTCCGTCCTCGGACGATCCCGCCTGCACCAGCACCGGCCGTCCCTGCGCAGACGGCGGCACGTTCAGCGGTCCGCGCACCTTGAAATAATGTCCCTCATGGTGAACGGGACGGATGCCGTCCTTGTCAAAAAGGATGCCGGAGGCCTTGTCGTAGCGCAGAGCCGATGCATCGAGACTGCCCCACAGGCCGTCGACGACCTCGGCGAACTCCGCTGCCCGGCGATACCTCTGCGCGTGAGGAACCGGTCCGTCCTGCCCGAAATTGCCCGGATCGGCCTCGTTTGACGACGTGACCAGGTTCCATCCCGCGCGCCCTCCGCTCAAGAGATCGAGCGACGCAAACCGGCGCGCGATATTGAACGGATCGTTATAGGTCGTCGACGCGGTCCCGACGAGACCGACCCGCTCCGTCACAGCCGCCAGTGCGGACAGGAGCGTCAACGGTTCAAGCCGGACGCCACGCTCCTCGAATGGAAACGACGGACTGTCGAACGCCCGGATGGACGCGGAATCCGCCAGGAAAACCAGGTCGAACTTCCCTGCCTCCGCGGCCTTGGCGGCGCGTACGTAATGCTTGAAATCAAGTCCGGCAGCCGGTGGCGACGCAGGATCGCGCCATGCCGCGATGTGGTGCCCCGACTCCAGCAGAAACGCTCCGAGACTTAATTGTCGGCCCGCTCGAAGGCCCGTTCCATTTCCATCAGTCATGATCGAACTCCATCCGGATCACCTAGAGGCTCTTGAATCATTGCGATCCTGGGATTCATGATATTATCTATAGACATTATCAAATATCAAGCCTACCATTCACCACGACATCAAGTTGGCGACGTCATGTTCCAGCACATCGAGACGGGAGAAGATTGCATGCCAGGTTCGCCAGATCCCTCAGCCCGGCCGGGGTACCTGTCGATCAGGCATCTCAACAAGGTTTTCCGGGTCAACGACAGGCGCCTGCAGGCGCTTCTCGACATCAACCTCGAAGTCGAACAGGGCAGCTTCGTCACCATTGTCGGCGCCAGCGGCTGCGGCAAGTCGACCCTGCTGCGCATCGTTGCCGGTCTCGAAACCGGCGAAGGGACCGTCATCCACGACGGCAAGCCTGTCGAGGAGCCCAGTCTCGATCGCGGGCTCGTCTTTCAGGAAGCCCGGCTCTTTCCGTGGCTCACCGTCGAGCAGAACGTGGCCCTCGGCCTCGAGAACGCGCCCGTCGACACCAGGACCAAGGAACGGCTGGTGCGGGAACACCTCGAACTTGTCTCGCTGACCGATTTCGCCAAGGCCTATCCCCGGCAGCTTTCCGGCGGCATGGCCCAGCGGGTCGCCATCGCCCGGGGTATCGTCAATCGCCCCGGACTTCTGCTCCTTGACGAGCCCTTCGGCGCCCTCGACGCGTTCACGCGCGCCCATCTGCAAGACGAGCTGCAACACATCTGGGAGCACGAACACCTCACCGCGCTTCTGGTCACGCACGATGTCGATGAAGCCGTTCTTCTCGGCAAGCGCGTCGTTGTCATGTCGCCGCGGCCGGGGCGCATCGCGAGAATCGTCGACATTCCCCTGGCGTATCCGCGAGACAGGCGTTCTCCCGGCCTCATCGGGTTCCGCAATCTGATCCTTGATGAGCTGGACGCCATTCGCGGACCCCGGCCGGCAACAGGAAAAGCGCGCGAAATCAAGGTGCCTGCCTGATGACCGATATTGTCTCACCGCCGATATCCACGCCGTCGGTTCCATGGTTGGCGCGTCTGCAGCGTGCCGCCACCGCTTTCGTGATACCGTTCGCATTTCCGGCACTGCTGGTCGTTCTATGGCATCTGGCCTCGACCTACGAACTCATGCCCGAACAAATCCTGCCGTATCCGATATACGTCTGGGAGGCGGCGGTCGATGCTGTCGTCAGCGGCGATCTTCTGAAACAGATCGGCTTCAGCGCCGGCCGCGTTACCGTCGGCTTCATCGCCGGCGCCGCGGCCGGCCTCCTCCTCGGGTTCGCCATGGGTTTCTGGCAGTGGCTCGACGACCACGTCCGCCCTCTCTTCACGGCGATTTCCCAGGTACCCACCATCGGATGGATCCCGCTGCTGATGCTCTTTCTCGGCCTTGGCGAAACGCTCAAGATCGTCATCATCGCCAAGGCGGCCTTCATACCGATCGTGATGAACTCATCCGCCGCCCTGCGTTCCATACCGCCCGGATACATCGAGGTCGCCAGAATCTTCCGCTTCAACAAGCTTCAGCGTCTGCGTCTCGTCATTCTCCCCGCCACGGTTCCGCCGGTGTTCACCGGCATTCGCTATGGCCTGACCAAGGCATGGACCGCTCTCGTCGCGGTCGAACTGCTCGCCTCGTCTGAAGGCCTCGGTTATCAGCTCAACTGGGCGCGTCAGATGTTCTGGCTCGACACCATGATCTTTTCGATGATCCTCATTGGCCTTGTCGGTTTCTTGATGGACCACGTCCTGGCTCGCATCGAAATCCGGCTGCAGCGCTGGAAACTGACCGGTTGACCCGATGACCGATACACTTAACGCACCCGATCATCACCCCGGCCGCAGATTGTTCGAGCTTCCGCGCGGCTGGCGATTGCCGATCCTGCTGCTGATCTTCTGGCAGATTGCAAGCGAGTCCGGCCTGATCGACGCACGCTTCCTTCCCCCCTTGCAGGATATCGCCGTCGCAGGCTGGCGGGAATTGACCGAGGGCGACCTGCTCGTGCACATCGCCGCCAGTCTGGGCCGCGATATCGCAGGATTCGTCATGGGCAGCATCGTCGGTATCGCCTTCGGCACGCTCCTCGGTCTTTCGAAGTTCGCCGACCGCTTTATCGGACCAACCTTCCACGGTCTCAAACAAATCGCCGTGCTCGCCTGGATACCGATCATTTCCGTCTGGTTCGGCTTTGCCGAGAGCGCGAAGATTGCCTTCGTCACCCTCGCCGCATTCTTGCCGGTGGCGCTGAATACGATCGAGGGCATGCAGTCCGTTTCGCCTCAAATCATCGAGGTCGGGCGATCTCTCTGCTTCACCCGGCGGCAGATATTCCTGCGCGCCCGCCTGCCGTCGGCACTGCCCTCGATCATGACAGGGATTCACCTTGCCCTGATCTATTCATGGCTGGCGACGGTCGGCGCTGAATATTTCATGGCCGTCGGGCCAGGACTTGGCGGTCTGATCATCTCGGGCCGCGAACACTTCGCCATGGACGTCGTCATGCTGGGCGTGCTTCTGCTCGGTCTTATCGGGTATAGCCTGAACAAGATAGCCGAAACCGTCGAAGCCCGCCTCCTGCGCTGGCGAGACGGCTAAGACCGATCGTCAACGACTATCCCAGATAGGCTCCCGGAGGAGCAAGTGGGCCGCACTTTCTGCCGATCGGCCGCCGACTTGACCCATGCCGGAGATCGACGTCGTCGTCAAAAAGACTGGCCCGAATGGACGGGCGACGCCCCGGAAACGGGCGCCGCCTGTCACTCCGTCGCTTACTTGTCGATTTCGGCGAGCGTGGGAAGTTGGGGGAGAGGTTGCTTCAGCCACTTTTCATAGATGGCCGGCAGCTTTCCATTGTCCATATTCGCGGCGACCCACTCGTTGAGATAGGCAAGGAGTTCCGGATTGCCCAGCCGCAGGCCGATTCCGAGATAATACTGGTCGACCTCGTACTTGATTTCGAACCGGCCCGGGAAGCGGTCTTCAAGCGTGAGAAACCGGTTGTCCGCTGTTCCAAGGGCATCGATCTGCCCCGACGCCAGCGCAGCAATGGTGGTCGCATCGTCGTCGTACCGAACGATCTCCGCACCACTCGGAAGAAGTTTGCCGAGCTGCGTATCAGGCGTCGTGCCGCGCGCCACGCCCGTCTTCTTGCCCACCAGGTCGTCCAGGCTGGAGATCTGCGTACCCTTTTCCGCGAAGATGACGGAACGCGTGAATGAATACGGATCGGAGAATGCGACCGTCTTGGCCCGCTCGGGCGTGTAGCTGAAGGTCGCAATGACGAGGTCCGCTTTCCGCGACAGCAGTGCCGGGATACGTCCCTGTCCATTGGTCGGCACGATCTCGAGTTGAACGCCCATATCAGCGGCGAGCAATTGCGCCGTCTCGATGTCGGAACCTTGCGGCCGCTGGTTCTCGTCCGGGAAGGCATAGGGCGGAGAGCCCAGGTCCATGGCGATGAGCACCTTGCCGCGCGCCTTTATGCCGTCCACCGTCTGAGCATGACCGACCGTCATGGCGAACAGCAGTGCGGCGATCGCCGGTGCGATGATTTGCTTCAATTTCAACATTTTATAGTCCTCCTCCCTAGGATGATTTGAAGAGTACCTCCTCGTACTCGATGACAGGCGGATGGGCTCCAGCCCGATCAGATGACACGGCTGGAGATGAATTGCCGAAGCTCCGGCGTTGCGGGATCGGCAAACAACTCATCGGCTTTGCCGGCTTCGTGGATGCGGCCGCCCTGCATGAAGATGACCTTGTCGGCGACTTGTCGCGCAAAGTTCATCTCGTGCGTGACCAGCAGCATGGTCATGCCCTGCTCGGCGAGCCCTTCCACCACCTTCAGCACCTCTTCCTTGAGTTCCGGGTCGAGTGCCGAAGTAACTTCGTCGAAGAGCATGACCTTCGGCGACATGGCAAGCGATCGGGCAATGGCGACGCGCTGCTGCTGGCCGCCGGAGAGTTGCTCCGGGTAGGACTTGATCTTGTCGGACAGGCCGACCTGGGCCAGAACTCTTTCCGCGATCTCGCCGCTCTCCTTCTCCGGCATCTTCTTGACCACCTTCAGCGCAAGAGTGATGTTCCGTTCCACCGTGAGATGGGGGAAGAGATTGTAGTGCTGGAACACGATCCCGACGTCCTGACGCAGCGAGCGCAGGTCCTTCTTCTCCTTGCTGAGCAGGTGTCCGGCGATCTGGATCTCTCCTTCGGAGAAGGTCTCCAGGCCGTTCAGGCAGCGCAGGATCGTGCTTTTTCCTGAGCCCGACCGGCCGATCAGCACGACGACATTTCCCCGCTCCACGTCGAACGAAACGTCATGCAGCACCTTGGCCGAGCCGTAGCTCTTAGAAACCCTTGAAACTTCGACGATCGACATGGAGCCTCCGTTCGAAATAGCGACTGAGCACCGAAAGGGGGAAGCACAGAACGAAATAGATCGCAGCGGCTGCCCCGAAAATCGTGATCGGGTCGATGAGGACGTTATTGATGAACTGGGCAACGCGGGTGATCTCGGTAAGCCCGATGATGGCTGCCAGCGACGTGTTCTTGACGATCTGGACGGCAAAGCCGACGGTCGGCGGAAGCGCGATGCGAACGGCCTGCGGCGCGATCACGTAGCGGATCTGCTCCAGACGCGTGAGACCGAGCGACGCCGAGCCTTCCCACTGCGGCCTGGGTATGGATTCCACCGCACCGCGCCAGATCTCGCCGAAGAACGCGCTGGCATAGGCCGTCAGTGCGATCCCGGCGGCAACGATCGGCGGCAGATCCACACCCAACAGCGCAAGGCCGAAATAGGCGAGAAAGATCTGGATCAGGAGCGGCGTTCCCTGCAGCGCCAGGATGTAGCCCTGCGCAAATCGTCGAACGACCGCAACGCGCGAGATGCGCATCAGCGTGATGAGAACCCCGACCAGGCCGCCGCCGACGAAGGCGAGGATCGACAGAATGATCGTCCATTCCGCTGCCTGGATGAGTTGCCAGAAATCGAGGAATGAAAAGTCGCGCATGTCAGGTCACCTGCTGGGTTGCGATGCCGATGACGCGCCGGCGTGGGAAGATCAGCAAAGCCACTTTGGAGAAGACGAACCGCATTCCAATAGTCAGCGCGAGATAGATCGCGCCCGTGATCAGGTAGACTTCGAAACTGCGGAAGTTCTGGGCCTGCACCGAGTTGGCGGCGGACGTCAGCTCACTGGCGCCGATGACCGATATGATGCTCGATCCGAGCATCAGCAGCGTGAACTGGCTTGCCAACGAAGGATAGACACGCTCGATGGCCGGCAGGATGATGATGTAACGGTAGATCTCCCATCTGGTCATGCCGAGCGATTGGGCGGCCTCGATCTGGCCCCGCGGAATCGCCTCGATGCCCGCGCGGACGATCTCCGCGGCATAGGCGCCGAAGTTGAAAATGAGCGCGATCATCGCCGCGGTATCGGCCGACAGCCGCACGCCAAGCGAAGGCAGCCCGAAATAAATCAGAAACAGCTGGACGATGATGGGCGTGTTGCGAATGAATTCGACATAGCAGCCAGCGATGATCTTCAACACCGGGTGACCGCTTACTCGCCAGATCGCGCAGAAGATGCCGACAACCAGACCGGCCAGCATCCCCCCGATGGAGAAGACGACGGTCCGCCAGGCTCCGCTCAGGAGCATGATCCAGTCGTCGGGAGTAAGGTCGAACTGCAGCGTATAGTCCATGGTCAGTCAGCCTCGGCACGCTTGGCTGTCGCCTTGATGAACGCAAGGCTTTCGCGCAGGACCTGGTCGACGCCGCGGGTGTCGTTGGAGAAGTAGTGGCTCTCGTGCTCGACTGAGACATATCCCCCGAAGCCTTGCGATTTGAGCACGCGGAACATGTCGACAAAGTCGATGCCGCCGGTGCCGAGCTCGACGAACGCCCACCTGTCCGGCGATCCTGTCGCGTCCTTGATGTGGACATGGCAGGCATATTCGCCGAGCGCCCTCACGGCGCCGGGGATGTCGTGCTCCATGATCTCGAGGTGGGAGGGGTCGAAATTGACCTTCAGGCCGGGAACGCGGCGCAGCGCATCGAGGGTGGCCTGCACGGTCGCGATGCGCTGGCCGACGATCGGCTCAAGCCCAAGCGTCACACCATGTTTTGCCGCCTTCTCCACGGCCGCGCTCATCGAGGCGTACAGACTGTCGAGATCCGCGTCATTGCCCGGAATGACGTGCACCGTGGACACGCCGTAGTCCGGCGCCTGCTCGATCAGCCTCAGCGTCCAGCCGACGGCGGCATTTCTGCGGGTGTCATCCTTCAAGCCGAAATCCGAATTGTGGGCGCTGATGGCTGCGTAGGGGCCGAGACGGGCCAGTTCCGCCCGCTCCCGTGCAGACGTGTCCGGGCCGATATGCGCCTGCGCCCATGGCAGGGTTTCGGCATTGAGCTCGACGGCATCATAGCCGTGGTCGCGGATGGTTCGCACCGCATCGGCAGCCGAATAGTCCACCATGAAGCCGGTGTGAAAGGACGTGCGGAACATGTCTACCTCCCCGGATTTGATTGGATGCGCGGCGTTCGTCGCGCATCTTGGATCAGGCATTGTCGAGAATGCCGAGCGCGGCGGAGCCGATGTCGGTATCGCCGGTCCAATGGCCGCCGCTGACGCCGATTGCGCCGACGCAGGTCCCCTCGTGCACGATGGGCTGGCCGCCGCCGAAGACGATCAGGCGCTCCACGCCGATTGCCGCCCCCGCGCGCAGCGGCGCGTCGTTTTCGATGATCTCGAACCACTTGTGCGTTGCGATCCGCGTCGTCGCGGCCGTGAAGGCCTTGTCGATCGCTATCTTCACGCTCGACGGATTGGCTGCATCCATCCGGGTGAACGCGACGAGATAACCTCCGTCGTCAACGACCGCGATCGAGACATTCTTCTCCAGTTCATGGGCCCGTTCGAGCGCCCGGTCGATCATCTTCTGCGCGTATTCGCGGGAGATGGTGGCCTTGTGCACCACTACGTCTGTCATTGTCATGGCCTTTCGGACACTGGTCTTTGAGGGTGGTCGAAGCTTAGGCCGGAAGCGCCAGCCGCTCCTTCGCGAGAGACGCGAGAACCTGACTGCCGACCGCGGTCGAGGGCAGAAGGATGCCCAGCTCGCGGCCCAGGGCGACCGCGTTGAAGAGATCCTTGTCGAATAGCCTGAAGAGCTCCTCGCTGCCGTTCAGTCGATGCTGACGCAGGAGCCGGTCGTAATTGCCCCAGGTCTGTGCAACCCAGGAGTCGGCGGTCGTCGCGGTCGCGAAGTCGGCGAGCTTCTTCTCGTCCAGGCCCTGGGCGCGCGCCAGCCTCATGGATTCCATGGCGGCGACCCAGTTGCCGAAGGTCATCATCTGGATCGAGATTTTCGTCGCGGCGCCGGCGCCGAGTTCGCCCATATGCTCGGAGCGTCGCGCCATCGGATCGAGATAGACCCTGCAGCGCTCGAACTCTTCGGGTGTGCCGCCGACCATAAAGGCCAGATCGCCGTCGCGGGCGCGCAGGTCGCCGCCGCTGAGCTGCGCATCGACGAGCTGTATGCCGCGCTTTCTGGCCTCTGCGCCCATTTCCTTCACCGTCGCCGGCAGAATGGTCGAGTGAAGGACGATCATCGAACCAGGCCGCACCACATCGAGCAAGGCATCCTCGCCCAGCAGCAGCGAACGCGTTTGGGCATCATTCACAACCGCGACCCCGATCAGGTCGCAAGCCTCGGCGAGTTCCCCGCTGCTTTCCGCGAAAGTGGCGCCGGCATCGAGAACTTCCTTGGCGGCGTCCCGTCTCAGGTCACGCACGACGACATCGAAGCCCCCGCGCAGCAGTGAAAGAACCATGGGAGTACCGATGTTTCCGATACCGACGAAGCCCACCTTCTTGTTTTGTGTCGTCATGTACAAAGTCCTCCTTGAAACAGTTCAGGCAGTCGCCATGTCTTTCGGCGCCGTGCCCGAATGCTGGTCGTGCGGCAGTTGCCGCATGAAATCAAAATCGCAGCCCGCATCGGCGCCGGTGACGTGATCGGCATAGAGCCTGTCGTAGCCGCGCCGCGCCCGCGGTGGCGGGATGGGGCGTTCGGCGGCGCGTCTTTCGATCTCCTCCTTGGAGACCAGAAGCTCGATGGACTTGTTGCTGACCGAGAGCCGGATCCGATCTCCCGTTCGGACGAGCGACAGGGGGCCGCCGGAGGCTGCGTCGGGGGTGACGTGCAAAACGATGGTGCCAAAGGCGGTTCCGCTCATTCGCGCATCGGAAATCCGCACCATGTCCTTGATCCCCTGCGCTGCCAGCTTGCGCGGAATGGGCAGGTATCCCGCCTCCGGCATTCCGGACTCGCTATGCGGACCCGCGTTCTGCAGCACGAGAAAATCCTCCGCGGTCACGTCGAGATCCGGCGCATCGATGCGCTCGGCGAGATCTTCGAGCGAGGAAAACACCACTGCCCTGCCCTCTTTCTCGAACAGCCGGCTGTCGGCGGCGGAGCGCTTCAGAATGGCGCCCCTCGGCGCGAGATTGCCGAACAGCGCGACGAGACCGCCCTGTGGTTCGAGAGGCCGATCCCGTTCTGCGATGACCGTCCGATCGATCCAGCTCTCGGAACGATCCAGACGCTCTCGCAGCGTCTCTCCGGTGATCGTCAGGCAATCCAGGTGGAGGAGCGGTCGAAGCTCCCGCAGGACGGCGCCCATGCCGCCGGCTGCATGGAAGTCCTCCATGTAGTGCGATCCGCTGGGCTTGAGATTGACGAGAACGGGCGTCGTGTCGGAAAGCAGGTTCAGCCTTTCCAGGGACACGTCGATGCCGGCACGGCCTGCGATGGCGGTCAAATGGATGATGGCATTCGTCGATCCTCCGAGCGCCAGAAGCACCCTGATCGCGTTCTCGACCGCCTGGCGTGTGATGATCCGGCTTGGTCTTCTCTCGGACCCGATGAGCGAGACGGCCAGTCTGCCGCTTTCCTCGGCGGCCCGCAGTCGGTCCGCGTGGACGGCCGGAATCGCCGCCGTTCCGGGAAGCATCATGCCAAGTGCCTCGGCGATGCATGCCATCGTGGAGGCCGTTCCCATGACGGCGCACGTGCCGGAGGTTGTCGCGAGATTGCCTTCGATGACATCAATCGCTTCCGCGCTGATGTCGCCGGAACGGAATCTGGCCCAGAACCTGCGGCAATCGGTGCAGGCGCCGAGCCTTTCACCGTGGTATCGGCCCGTCATCATCGGACCGCCCACGAGCTGGATGGCGGGAATGTCGGCCGAAAGCGCCCCCATCAACTGCGCTGGGACGGTCTTGTCGCATCCGCCCATGAGCACCACCGCATCCATCGGCTGGGCGCGGATCATTTCCTCCGTATCCATGGCCATCAGGTTTCGGAAACGAAGGCTCGTCGGGGAAAGGAAGACCTCACCGAGCGAGACCGTCGGAAACTCGAGCGGCAATGCGCCGGCCGACAGCACGCCCCGCTTGACAGCCTCCAACATCTCCGGGAAGTGCCGGTGACAATTGTTGAAGCCGCTCGGGGTATAGGCAATTCCGACAACCGGCTTCGAGAGCATGGTGCGGCTCAGCCCGGTGGATTGGGCAAAGGAACGGCGCAGATAAAGGGCGAAGTCGCGATCGCCATAATTCGTCAGACCGTTCGCCAGACCCTGATTCATGTCAGTCATCGCGTTTGTCCCATCCCGCAGATCAGAGCCGGGTCTTGATGTACTTGGCTTCGAGATAGTCTCGGATGCCGAGCATCCCGCCCTCGCGTCCCATCCCGCTTTCCTTGACACCGCCGAAGGGCGCTTCCGCGGTCGCAAGAAGAAGGTCGTTCACGCCGACCATGCCGGTTTCGAGGTCCCGGGCCGCCTTGTTGGCGAGGCGAAGATTGCGCGAGAACACGTAGCCCGCCAGACCGAAGGGAACTGCGTTCGCGCGGGCAATGACGTCGTCATAATCCGCAAACGTCGTGAGCGGAGCGATCGGCGCGAAGGGCTCGTCGTTCATGATCCTGGCGTCATCAGGAACCTGGCCGAGAACCGTCGGCTCGAAGAAGAAACCCGCATTGAACCCCGCCGGCGTATCGCCGCCGGCGATCAGTTCGGCTCCGCGCCCGACGGCATCCTTGACGAGATCCCTGGCTGCCTCCTGGCCGCGCCGGCTCGCCATCGGCCCCATCGTGACGGTCGCGTCGCGTCCGTGTCCGAGCGTCAGAGCCCGCGCAGCAGCAGCAAAGGTCTCGGCGAACGGCGCATAGATTGTCTCGTGGACGTAGAAGCGGCTCGGGGAAATGCAGACCTGTCCCGCGTTGCGGAACTTCGCCGCCGCGCAGAGCTGCGCAGCCTCGACCGGGTCGCTGTCCTCGAAAATCAGGACAGGGGCATGGCCGCCCAGTTCCATCGATACTTTCTTCATGCCATCCGCTGCGAGCCGCATGAGGTGCTTTCCGACCGGCACGGAGCCCGTCAGCGAAATTTTTCGAACGACCGGCGAAGTGATCAGGTACCTGGAGATGAAGGCGGAATCTCCGGTGACGAGATTGACGACGCCGGGCGGGACGCCGGCATCATGACAGGCCTGGACGATCCCCATGGCGCTGCCGGGCGCCTCTCCCGCCGGCTTGAGAATGATCGAGCATCCGGCCGCCAGCGCCGCCGCGATCTTCCGTGCTGGCAGCAATGCAGGGAAATTCCAGGCTGAGAAGGCCGCGACCACGCCCACCGGCTGAAAGATGACGTCCAGCCGGACGTCGGCCTGTCTGCCGTCGAGGCTATGACCGTAGATACGCTTGGTTTCCTCGGCATACCATTCGAAATGGTCGGCGGTCGCATGCCATTCGCCGGCCGCTTCGGCGCGAGGCTTGCCCGTTTCCGCCACCATGACCGACGCCAGTCGATCGAGCCGGCTGCGTATGGTGTCGGCCACTGCGCGAAGGATTTTGGCGCGCTCCCAGGGCTGTGTCCCGCGCCAGCCGGAAAAGCCTCGCTCGGCTGCTTCCAGAGCCCGGCCGAGATCGACTTCCGTCGCATCCGGGATCGTGCCAACGATATCTTCGCTCGCCGGATCGAGAACAGGACGAGTCGTACCGGATCCGGAAGGCGCCCAGGTGCCGTCGATGTACAACCCATAATCCCGATACAGATTCATGTCCCAAACTCCCCTCCGGATAAAGCTTCGCCGCCGGGCAAGACCGCATTCGTCCTGCGGCGCCCAAACTTCTTCCCGGTCTCGCAATTCAGAGCCGGATCGTTTTGCTAAAGGCTCTGCTTCACCCACGCGGACTGGACGTCGTTCACCCAACTGCCGACATTCCAGTGACCCCAGGCGCCAAGCCCGGCGAGCGGTTCGTCTCCGCTGAACACAGGCACGTGCAACACCGACAACCCTTCATGTTGGTAGGCCCTGGCCAGGGCCTCGTTCAAGGAGGCTGCATCACGCCCGCCACTCAGCGCGAGCACGCCCTTGACGGAGCCGGCCAGCGCGACATAGTCCACCGCCACGCGGTCGTTCGTCTTGAACTCCTGCCCATATTGCGCGTGCTGCAGGCTGCTGATCGCGGCCATCCGGCGGTTGTCGAAGATCACCAGCAGGCCGCGAACGCCATGCTCGACGGCGTCGATGAGCACTTGCGGGTTCATCATGAATGACCCGTCGCCGCTGAATGCGATCGTGTAGCGAGGATTGTCCGCGATGCCCGATGCCAGCAACGCACTCGCGGCAAAGCCCATGTAGGACGCCCCGGTTTCCGTATAGGTCTCGCCGCTGTTGTCATCCTCGACGATCTGGAACCCGTTTGCCTGGACATCGCCCGCATCGAAAATCTTGGCGGCGCTCATCCTCTTGGCGAAATCGCAGACGATCTTGATCGCGGCCGGCTGCGTGAGGACCTCCTGCTCCCAGACGGCGTCGGTCATCTCGCGGGCATTGTACCGTTCAGTCCTGAAGGCGAGCCATTCGCGCTTCTTTGCGGCGCAGGCGTCGGCCCATTCGGCCTTGTCCGGTTGCGCAACGGTTTGAATGGCTTCGATCTCGTCGGAAAGCCGGTCGACGACAAACCCGATGTCACCGGTGAGCGGTAGCGTCCGATTGTAGTGCAGGGCATTCGCGACATCGCCGTTGATATTGATGACGTTCTCGACGTTCGGATAGCCTATGCCCGAGCAGTCCGCCTGACAGACCGCGCGCGATCCTATGGAGATGAGAAGATCGGCATTGGACATCGCATAATTGCCGCTGATGGAACCCTTGGATCCGCCTACGTGCATGTTGCGGGGATCGTCATCCCGGAGGACCCCGGTCGATCCTGGCGAGAGAACGACGACCGCTCCCGCGACCTCGGCCAGCCTGCGGACTGCCTTGTCGTATCCGCGCGCGCCTCCGCCGGCTTTGATCACCACCTTGCGCGCCTCGCTGACGAGCCTGGCCGCATCCCGATAGGCCGAGAGTTCGGCGGGGGCCACCGGCGGAAGCCTCGGTTTCTCCGGCATAGCCGCGATGTTGAAGGTTGCGACCGCAGGCTGAACATTGATCGGCGCGAGCAGATAGAAAGGTCCGGCGCGATAGGGATGGTTCACGCAGATCGAGCCGCGACGCAGGGCATCGCGCAGGCCCTCCGGCGTGTGCAGCACGTAGGAGCGCCCCATCAGGGCCGTGATGCTGCCGAAAATTCCCTGCTCGTCTTTCGGCACCTGCTGCATGTTGTAGCCTTCGCCGAAGGTCGTCTCATCGCCGTAGATGTGGAACACGCCAACGCCGTTCGACGCTGCCGCGAGAGAACCCGCCATCGCCTGCAGGGCGCCCGGACCGATCGACGTGACGACGGCGGAGGTTTCGCCATATTGCCAGCGCAGAGCGGTTGCCGCGTGCGCCATGGCGATCTCGTTACGGAAATTGAAGGTGCGCGTCACGCCCTCTTCCTCGTAGACCCGCAGGATCTCGCCGAGATCTGTCGAACCGTGGCCGAAGATTGCGAGATACTTGCTGACCCCCTGACGCAGAAGGCCGAGCACGAGCGCTTCAGACAGGGTGATCTCCAGGATTTCGGACAGTGCACCGGAAGTAAGAGCGGCCGAGATACTGCCAGCGGAGGCTATGGCCCGAGCACGGCTGCGCACCTGCGGGTAAAAGTCCTTGCTGCGAACAGTCACGTAGTGATCCTCTTGGATGGATTGGAAAGCCCGGTCTGGAATCGGCGGGAACAGGGTCTGCAAATCTCCTTGGGTCATCTGGCGCTTCCCTCGCCTGAGGATAGTGCCCGAGCAGCGGTCATCACCTCTTCCCGCATCAGAGCGAGATGGTCCTCGTCAGCCCGCATGATCGGAGTGGATGCGCTGATCGATCCGATCGCACGCCCTCCCGGCCCCATGATCGCGGCTCCGATGCAAACCACGTGGGGCTGGAACTCCTCACGATCCATCGAAAAGCCATCGCTTCTGACCGTCTCGAGTTCCGCGAATAGCGCTTGAGGATCTGTCACGGTCTTGGGAGTGAATGCCTTCATGCCTCTGATATCGAGGATTCTCCTGACCTCGGCTTCCTCCATCCAGGCGAGTAACGCCTTGCCGGTTGCCGTCGCATGAGCGGCAGCCGACTTGCCGATCATTCCCGAGTCGACACGGACGGCGTGACGGGCGTCCCGCTTCACCAGAGTGACCATATCGTCGCCCTGCATTGTTGCCAGATGAACCGTCTCGCCGGTCGCCTCGTTGATACGGTCAATCCACGGCTCGGCCCTGCGCAGCAGATCTTTCTCGGCGTTGAAAGCACTTGCGAGAAACTGGATCTGCGGGCCCAACGCATAGGCTCCCCGCCCTTCTGCGCGGACAATATAGTTCCGCCGGGAGAGCGTCGCGATCAGATGATGGCATGTCGAAATATTCAGGCCGGAAATAGAGCTGATGTTGTTGAGAGTTTCAATGCCGCCGGCCGCGGCAATGATCTCGACGATCGTCAAAGCTCTGTCGACTGACTGGACGATTTTACCCCCGGAAGCATCGGCATGTTTCCGATCTCCGGCCCCACTCACCTGTGCTTTCGTATTCAAGGCTTTTCCTCACCATTTTGAGGAGAGACTACACGGTTTCATATCTGCGTCAACTTAAATTTTCACATCGTCGATGCCATTTCCCAATATGAAAAATAAGTGGTCATGAGGATGGAAATCCGAAAAATGTCGTTCTGGAGCAGCCGCGGAAAGCAACACGTCATTCCGGGCTGTGTCCGGTGCGCTTCGGGGTATTGGTGGCCCGCATGGTGCGGATTGCCGTCGTAGTAGACCTTGCACTGACCAGGCGGCAGCGGCGGCGCAACGAGCCATTCAAGGTCCGCAATGGCGAGAGCGCTCGACCTTGAGCCGGTATCCCGGGCGCCGCCCCCGTGTCATCCGTACCAGCTCAGGCCCTTTGGAACCCTCGAGAAGCCAATCTTTCGCAGTGCGTCGGCAAGGCCCGTTGCGCTGACGGGGCGGTCGTCGACCATCTCGAGCGTGAACATGAGACGCCTCTCGCGCTTGAGCGCATCCACGAGCGCCATCAAGCCCGTGGCAAGGGATTTCGCCGTAGCCGGGTCATCCGCGTCGACATAGGTCAGCAGGTTGCGTCCGCCCTGGGCGAGATAGAGCACAAGGCGCCCGTCGACGATGACGACGAGTGCGCCACTGCGGCGCGTCGGGCGAACGCCGGATCGATGGGGCGGCCAGGGCAGAATCGTGCCGAAGGGATTGGCCGGATCGCCGGCCGACAGTCCGACCGCGACGGGCTCGGCGGGCCGCGCCTCCGCCAGTTCGCGCAGCCGGTCGATGGTCGCGCGCTCCGCGAACTGGGCGGCCCCCAGCCCTTCGACGAAGCGGCCGCGCAGCACCCGTCCCGCATCCTCCATCCCCCGGAACACCGTCTGCAACGCCGGGAAGCCGCCCGGCACGTCTTCGGCAACAGCCGCGCCGCGCGTGACGACGCCGTAGCGGTCGAGCAGGCCCTCGACCAGCGCAAGCGCGCGGGCGGTGTCGCTGATCCGTTCGCGATGCAGCAGCGACCAGCGGCCGGCCAGGGTCGGATCGCCGAGCGTCGATGCGCCGATTGCCGGCGGGCGCTCGCCGGACGGGAATCCGCGAAGCCCTCCGCGCCTCCGGGAGGCTTGGATCCGGGACACGTGGATCTGGCGGGGACGGTGCGGCGCGTGTGCGCCCGAGAGCGCGCGCAGCGGTGACCAGGTGTCGGTGGTGACGTACCCGGCCCAGACGAGGTCCCAGAGCGCCGCGTGGATGTCGGATGCCGCCAGATACGGGCTCCCGCCAACCGTCTCGGCGGCGCTGCCGGCAAGCCGCGCTTGCGCCAGCATCGCGAGCTGACGCACGAAATAGGCCCCGCCATCGGCAAGGACGGCGAGGATCGATCGCTGGAGGGGCGAGAGATCCCCCGCCGTATCGACGCCCGGTTGGGCGGGCAAAGTCTCGGCGGCGAATTCCTGCAGATGAAAGGCCACCAGGCCGCCCTCCTCGCCGAGCCTTCCATGACCGGACCACAGAACCGCACCGGTGGCGATCAGTTCGTCCAGCATGCCGGGCGCATAGTCGCGCACGCGCGCACGCAGAACCTGGGTCTCCCACAACGAGGCCGGCAATGGCACGCCGGTGAGTTGTTCGATGACGCGGGCGACACCGTCGATCCCCTCCAGCACTCCCCCGGCAGGGCGCATGGACTGGAGGGCGGCGTGGCCGGCAGCCTCGGCGATGAGGCCGTGGCGCTCCAGCAGGAGGCGGGCATAGGCTTCCCGCGACACCGGACGGGTCGCCTCGCGCGCGGCCTGCAGGGAGCGCAGCCGCAAGCGCCGGAACACGTCGTCGCCCACCCATTCGTGGCGCGTCAGGGGATTGGCGCCGGCAACGGCAGCGCTCTGTGCTTCCAGCCGACGCTCGACGCCGAAATTCCCCTTGAGCAGCTTGCCCTGCTCGCGCAACCGCTCCAGCGCTGCGTCGGCGACAGTGACGCCGAGGCCGAAACGGGCCGCGACCTCGCCGGTGCTGAAAGGGGTATGGGTGCGCGCATATCGCGCGATCAGGTCGCGGAGCGGATCGGCGGCCGGCTGCAGGAAGACGTCGGGTATGCCGGCCGGCAGCCTCACGCCGAGCGCATCGCGCAGCCGGGCGGCGTCCTCGACGGACGCGTAGCGCCGCGAGCCTGCGATCGTCACCCGGATAACCCGGCGCTCGGCCTCCAGCGCGGCGAGATGGGTCTCAGCGTCGCCGTTCTCAATGTCGCCGTCCTCGCCGGCGAGCCGCCGCGCGATCTCGTCCGCCGACAACGGCCCGAGTTCGCGCAAAAGGTCGGCCACGCCCTCGGCACCCCTTGCCCGATGGTCCGGCACCAGGCGCTGAAGCTCGCTCTCGACGCGGTCGACGACCACGGGATCGAGAAGTTCGCCGAGATCGACCTGGCCGAGAAGATCGCCGAGCAGCCCGCTGTCCAGCGACAGCACCGAGGCGCGCCGTTCGGCGAGCGGCGCATCCGTCTCGTACATGAACTCCGCGACATAGCCGAACAGCAGGCTCGTCGCGAAAGGGGACGGTATCTCGGTCGTGACCTCCGCCATCCGGATCGTGCCGTCGTTGAGGCGGCGCATCAGCGTATCGAGCGCGGCAAGGTCATAGACGTCCTGCAGACACTCGCGGGCGGTTTCGATCAGGATCGGGAAATCCGGATGGCCTTGCGCGATCTGCAACAGCTGGCCGGCGCGCAGCCGCTGCTGCCAGAGGGGCGAGCGGCGGCCGGGATTGCGGCGCGGCAAGAGCAGCGCGCGGGCGGCGCATTCGCGGAAGCGGGCGGCGAACAGCGCCGAGCTGCCGACGGCATCGGTCACCACCCGTCGCAGGTTGTCCGGGTCGAAGGTGAACAGTTCCGCGCCCGGCATCCGGCCGGTGGTGTCGGGTATGCGGGCGATGATCCCGTCGTCGCTGGCAACCACCGAGGGATCGATGTTCAGGCGCTGGCGGATGCGTTCCGCAATCGCCAGCGCCCAGGGATCGTGCACGCGGCGCCCGAAGGGCGAATGCAGGATGACGCGCCAGTCGCCGACCTCGTCGCGGCAGCGTTCGATCACCAGTGTCCGATCCGTCGGCAATGCGCCGGTCGCCTCACGCTGCTCCGTGATGAGCCCGAAGATGTTGGTAATCGCGTTCCGGTCGAGCCCGGACGCCTCCAGCCGCGCCGCCAGCTGGGTGGCGATGTCGCCGTCCCCGGCCTTGTCGCTCGTGCCGGCGTCGAGCGCGCCGAGGAAAGCGCCGATCGCCTCTCCAAGCTCCGCGGGCCGCCCGATCCCGTCGCCGTGCCAGAAAGGCAGCCGGGCGGAACGGCCCGGTGCCGGCGTCACGATCACCTGATCGTTGGTGATCTGCTGGATACGCCAGGACGTCGCGCCGAGGGTGATGACGTCGTTGACCCGGGATTCATAGACCATCTCCTCATCAAGTTCGCCGACGCGGCGCGATCCGGCCCGTTCCTCGCCTTCCGGCAGGACGACGCTGAACATCCCCCGGTCGGGGATGGTGCCGCCGCTGGTGACGGCGAGCTTCTGGGCGCCGGGGCGCGGCGTCAGCAGTCCGGTTTCGCGGTTCCAGATGAGGCGCGGGCGGAATTCGGCAAAATCGTCTGAAGGATACCGTCCGGCCAGCATGTCGAGCGTCGCGTCGAACACGCTGCGCGGCAGGGTTCGGAAAGGCGCCGCGCGCCGCACCGTCGCATACCAGCTCTCGACATCGAGGGGGTCCATGGCGACCGCCGCGACCGTCTGTTGCGCCAGCACGTCGAGCGGGTTGCGCGGTGGGTCGATCGCCTCGATGCGCCCAGTGAGCATGCAGTCGACGGTGACGGCGGCATCGACCAGATCGCGTCGCGTCCGCGGATAGATCAGCCCGGAGGACGTGCCGCCGACCTGATGACCCGCCCGGCCGACCCGCTGCAGGGCGCTCGCCACCGAAGGCGGCGCCGCGACCTGAATGACCAGGTCGACCAGTCCCATGTCGATGCCGAGTTCGAGGCTCGAAGTCGCGACGACGCAGCGCAGCTCGCCGGATTTCAGCGCGCTTTCGATCTCGCCGCGCTGCTCTTTCGAGACGGAGCCATGGTGGGAGCGCGCAATCATCGGCGGAATGCCCGCCGAACGCCCTTCGGTGCCGCCGGAGAACGATTCATAGTGGATGGGCGGGCCGGTGCCGTTCTGCGGCGGAAGCAAACTGTCGTCCGCACACCGTTCGGCATAGAGTTCGTTGAGCCTTGCGGTCAGCTTCTCGGCAAGGCCGCGCGAATTGGCGAAGACGATCGTCGAGCGCCGGGCGAGAACCTGGTCGAGGATGCTGGCTTCGACATGCGGCCAGATCGAGCCCACCCGTGCTCCCTGTTCGCCGCCACCGGGCTGGTTGCCACCCGCCGGTATGTCGGTCATGTCCTCGACGGGCACCACGATGGTGAGATCGAGCCGCCGGCTCGACGGCGGGTTCACCACCGTGACCGGGTGGTCTCCGCCGAGGAACTGCGCCACCTGTTCCGCCGGGCGCACGGTCGCCGACAGCCCGACCCGCTGGGCCGGCGCCGCAAGCAGCGCGTCCAGACGCTCCAGGCTCAGGGCCAGATGCGAGCCGCGCTTGCCGCCGGCCACCGCATGAACCTCGTCGACGATCACGGTGCGCACGCCGCGCAAGGTCTCGCGCGCCTTCGAGGTCAGCATCAGGTAGAGCGACTCGGGGGTGGTGATCAGGATGTCGGGAGGCCGGCGCAGCAGGCTCGCCCTTTCGCCCGCCGGCGTGTCGCCGGTGCGCATGCCCACGACGATGTCGACGGGCGGATCGTTGCGCCGCTTCCGTTCCGCGCTGACGCCCTGGAGCGGAATCCGCAGGTTGCGCCGGACGTCGGCGCCGAGCGCCTTGATCGGCGAGATGTAGAGAATGCGCGTCATCGCCCGTGACGGCGTCGGCGCCGCCTCGGCGACTGCTTCCTGCTCACGCTCGCGGAAAAGCTGGTCGATCGCGTGCATGAACGCGGCCAAGGTCTTGCCCGAGCCGGTCGGCGCGATCACCAGCGCGTTCTCGCCGGCGCCGATAGCCGCCCACGCCGCCGCCTGCACCGCAGTCGGCGACGGAAATGCCGCCTCGAACCAGGCGCGGGTGGCGGGCGCAAACCTTGCGAGGGGGGCGGCCGTTGCAGTCTCCGTCAGGGGCATCACGCTGCGGCCAGCTCTTTCCGCTCTTCAGCGCCGTCTCATAGGCGCACACGCATCCGACAGCGCGTCCGTGAAACAGGCCGTGCCGTGGACACGGACCGCCCGCAGCGTGTCCGAGGAGTCCGACAGCCCACCCGCTCCAGTGCCGCATCCATACCATTCAGGAGGACATTCCGCATGGCGTCGACCAATCTTACCGGCGTCGATCGGATGGTCAACACGGAGATCGCGCGGCATCTGGGCATCGCGTGCGCTCGCCCTGCTGCGCACGGACAAGCCCTCCCCGGTTCGGCCACTATGCCTGATCACGCTGATCGTCGGATCGGCGCGCGCCGAACTGCCGGACAACCCAGTCGATGAACAGCCGCACCCGGGGCGACAGCTGCCGGCTGGTCGGATAAAGCAGCGAGACCGGCGTCGGCGTCGGCGGAAAATCCGGCAGCACCTCGACCAGTTCGCCCGCCCGGAGCGCGGCTTCGACGTGATAGCGCGGCACCTGGATCAGCCCCAGTCCCGTTCTGGCTGCCGTGACATAGCTTTCAGCGGCATTGACCGAGACCGCCGCCGGCAGCGTCACGTTGCGGACTTTGCCCTCGACGGTGAATTCCAGCGGCAGCACGCCGCCAGTCGCAGTGGAATGGAAACCCACCATCCCGTGCCCGCCGGCAAGATCGTCGGGGCTCACGGGCATCCCGAACCGCTCGATATAGGCCGGTGAAGCGAGGGTGATTTCCTCCAGCATGGCGACACGGCGCACGATCATGTTGCTGTCCTGTGGCACGCCGACGCGAAGCACGCAGTCGATGCCCTCGCGCACGAGATCCGCCAGCCGGTCGCCCTCGCTCATGTAGAGTTCGATCCCCGGATAGGTCTCCAGAAACCGCGGCAAGGCCGGCAGGAGGAAATGCCGGGCCAAAGTGCCATGGACGTCGACCCGCAGCAGACCACGGGGATTGGCGTCGCGAAACGCCCCATCGGCGTTTTCGATGTCGTCGAGGATCGCAATGCAGCGCCGGTAATGGGCCTCCCCGTCGAGTGTCGGCCGGACCGTGCGCGTCGTGCGCTGGAGGAGGCGCGTGCCGAGGCGTTCCTCCATCTGTTGAATGACCTGCGTCGCCGTCGATCGCGGGATTCCGAGATCGTTGGCGGCCTGCGTGAAGCTGCGCCGCTCCACGACCCGCGTGAAGAGCTGCATCGCATCCAGTCGATCCATGGAGAGTGCCTTCCTCGCTGCCTGCTGAAAGACCTTGCCGAACGACCTTGCCGTGGCCGGGCGCAACCGATCTGCTTTGTTCGCCATGATGGAATAGTGATGCCGGATATTGGCTGATTATCCTCAAGAGCGAAAGAGGCATCTTCTCTTCGTCCAGCGCATCGAGCGCAAACCCGAAGGAGACACACAATGACCGACAGCAACAGGATCGCCCTCGTCACGGGCGCCTCTCGCGGCATCGGCGCGGCTGTCGCCCGCCGGCTCGCATCGGACGGCCATACGGTCGTCATCAACTACGCCGGTTCGGTCGGGCCGGCCGAACAACTCGCTGCCGAGATCGAAAAGGCGAGCGGCAGGGCGCTCCCCGTCCAGGCCGATGTCAGCGACGCGGCAGCGGTCGCCCGCATGTTCGACAGCGCGGAAGCCGCCTTCGGCGGGATCGACGTGCTCGTCAACAACGCCGGCATCATGAAGCTGGCGACGATCGCCGAGGGCGACGACGCCCTGATCGACAGCCAGATCGCCATCAATCTCAGGGGCACGATCAACGCGCTGCGCGAGGCGGCGAAGCGCCTGCGCGACGGCGGCCGCATCGTCAACTTCTCGACCAGCGTCGTCGGCCTCAAGCTCGAAACCTACGGCGTCTATGCCGCGACCAAGGCCGCCGTCGAGACGCTGACGGGCATCCTCGCCAAGGAGCTTCGCGGCCGCTCGATCACCGTCAACGCGGTGGCGCCCGGACCGACCGCGACGGCGCTGTTCCTCGACGGCAAGACGCCGGAACTGATCAAGCGCCTGTCGAAGATGAACCCGCTCGAACGGCTCGGCACCCCCGAGGACATCGCCGCAGCAGTCGCCTTCCTCGTCGGACCGGACGGCAGCTGGATCAACGGCCAGGTGCTGCGCGCCAACGGTGGCATGGTCTGACCAGCCCTTTTCCCCCCCCACCTTCGCGCGCGAACTGCAGCGTATCGGCCAGAACACAAAGATCCTCGACGTCACGCCGGCATATCTCGATACGGAATCGGCGTTCAGTCTCCTATCTCCAGCACGGATTTTCCTTCTTGTGCCGGCACCGGTCGCGTCCTGTTCCTGGTCTGCATACGGCGGGTCACCGCCCACACCACGATCGCCAGCGAGATGACGACCAGCCCGACGGTAATCGGCCGCTGCAGATAGTAGGAGATGCCCATGGAGCGGGCGGCGGCAATGGCCAGGTTGGTTTCGAGTACATTGCCAAGGATAAAGCCCAGAACCGCGGGTATCACCGGAATCGAGGCCGCGCGCATGGCGATCACCAGCACCAGTGCGCCGATCATGACCCAGATGTCGAACATCGAATTATTGACCGCATAGGCGCCAAAGAACGAAAACAAGGTGATGTAGACGGCAATCATCGACTTGGGCAGCCGCAGCAGGATCGCCATGTGACGCGACCAGAACAGCCCCATGAGGACCACCAGCACATTCACCACGAAATAGCCGGTGAAGAAGGAATACATCAGTTGCGGCTGCTCGGAGAACAGGAGCGGACCGGGCTGCAGCCCGTGAAGCGTGAGCGCGCCGATGAAGACAGCTGCAGCCGCGCTCCCCGGAATTCCGAGCGCCAGGAGTGGGATGAGCGAACCGCCAACGTTGGCCGAGGCCGCGGCTTCGGCCGCGAAGAGCCCGCTTTGCGACCCCTTGCCGAACTCATCCGGTTTCGAGGACAGCCGGCGTTCCAGAGAATGAGCGACGAAAGGGGTCGATTCCGGCCCGATCGCCGGCAGGACACCGATGCCGACCCCCAGAATCGAGGTGCGCAATATCAGCCAGCGGTCATAGACCACCCGCTTCCAGACCTGGCTGAAGCTGGAAGCACCGACCTTGCCGATGGAGATCTCGTTTTCGCCCCGTATGGCCTCGATCGCGAGTTGCAAGGCCTGCGGCAGGCAGAAGAACCCGATCAGCACCGCGACGATCCCGAGTCCGGAATAGAGTTCGTAGAGGCCGAAGGTGATCCGCGCGGTGCCGTCGACGGGGCTGATTCCGACCGTGGCCATGCTCAGCCCTATGAACACGGAGGCGAGGTTGGCGAGCAGTGGGGTGTCCATCATCGCAACGACGATGATCAGGCTGAAGCTGACCAGCATCACATATTCCGGCGCGCCGAACCGCAGTGCCAGTTGCGCCAGCAGCGGAGTCATATAGACCAGCGCCACGGCGGCGATGATGCCGCCGATACCGGAGCCCACCGCGGAAATGCCGAGCGCCTGCGGCGCCTCGCCGCGCTTGGCCATGGCATACCCTTCCCAGCCGCTGACGATGGAGGCAGGCGTACCGGGAATGTTGAGCAGGATGGCCGAGATCGAGCCGCCATAGATGGCGCCGGCATAGATCCCCACCAGCATGATCATGCCGTGATCGGTGGACATGACGAAGGTGACGGGCACCAGAAGGACGATCCCGAACGTCGCCGTCAGGCCGGGGATCGCGCCGATAACGATGCCGAGGAACACACCCAGCGCCGCCGCGGCGATATTGGAAAGCGACAATGCCGCGATGAGCCCTTCGAGCATGCTCATTTCTCCAGCAGCGTGTAGATGGTTTCGTCGATCCAGTAATCGAGTCCCGCCTTCGGCACGGGGACGAAGAGAACTGTCGTGACCAGAATGGCCAGGGCCAGAACGAAGATCACCGCGGACAAGCTGGCAAGCAGCCTGAATCGGCCTAGCGTGATCCAAAGCGAGGCGACGAGGGCAAGCGAGCTGGCAAGCACGAAGCCAAGCCGGTTGAGCACTACGATGTAGAGGAGCCAGACCAGGCAGAAGGCGACGATGCGCGCCATCTGCCTGCGCTCCTGCGCCGTTCTGCCGAATATTGTCCCAAACGAGGGTGATCCGCGGGAAACCTGCCGAAACGTCATCGGCAGCACTGTCAATGCCGTGAGGACAAAGGCCGTGGAGGTCACGATGACGGGATAGCTCGTGAGACTGGGGGTATCCCTGGCCGCGCCGGCGACCACAAATGCCAGGATGAAAAGGAGCAACAGCGAGACCAGCCGTTTGGACAAGTGGTCACCCGAATTATTGAAGAGGAAAAGACTCGCCGCCAGCGGACGGCGAGAGTGATATCAGGCGCGCCGCCTACTCGGCAAGGCGGCCGCTCGAAATAAGGAATTTCCTCAGATCGTCGAAGGTTTGCTGATAGCTTGCCTTGGTTGCGGCCTCGTCGGCGGGCGTCAGGCGCAGGTTCGCGGTCTGGAAAGCCTCCGGGGCATCGGGGCCGGTGAGTGTGGCCAGGAACTCTTTCGCAAGCCAAGCCTTGCGGTCCTCGGGAACGCCTTTCGGCAGCGCGAGGAACCGCGTGGCCCCCCACGTCTGACCGACCATGGGAATGCCCAGTTCGGCAAAGGTCGGTGTATCGGGAAGGCCCTGGTGCCGCTCATCTCCGGTGACGGCGACGGCGCGCAGATCGCCGTTGCGTACGAACTGCTCGACTTCGCTGTAGAACGCCGCCGTCGCGTCGATGTCGCCGGCCAGCAGCGCGGTGACGCCCTGGCGGCCGCCATCGAAGGGAATGAAGTTGAACTTGACACCCTGCTGCTCGGCAAGGAATTCGCTGACGAACAGGAACATCGAATTCGGGTTCATGCCAACCTGAAGGGTGCTGGCCTTGGCGTGTTCAATGATCTCGGGCAACGACTTGTCGCCGATCTCGGAACCGCTGCGCACCAGCCAGACCACCGGATCGAAGCTGATCGTGGTGATCGGGTCGAAATCGTCGATGTTGAAGCTGGCGTCGCGCAGCAGCACGTCGGTGAACATGAACGGATTGGCGATCACGCCGATCGTATAGCCGTCCGGGGAAGCCTGCTTGGCGATGTAGGTATGTCCGACTATACCGGCGCCGCCAACCCTGTTCTCGACACGGAACTGGGTGCCGTTGTGCTTCTCGTTCAGGTCGGCGACGGTGCGGGCCGTTACGTCCACCGCGCCGCCGGCGGGATAGACAACCACGAGGCTGATCGGCCGTCGCGGAAAGTCTGAGGGCTTTTCCTGCGCCAGGACTGACGTCGAGAATGGTCCGAGCCCCAAGGCGATAGCTGCAACAACAAGGGCCCGCAGAGGCAGGTGTGCCTTCATTTGATTTCCTCCCAATTTTTTTCTGATCGTACTATGAGGACGCCTGTAGATCATGTCCAATTATTGTTGATAATCATTTGATAATATTATACGATCAAAAATCGTTGCCGATACGGTCGGGACAATGGGTTTGCATGGCCGGCCGAACAGCGGGGCTCATCGTGGGCGGGCGGCGACAAAACCAGGGATATCAGGCGAAAGAGTAAGCCCGACATGGATCGCAGAAACCTGGAGTGCTTTATTGCGCTTGCCGATGAGGCGCACTTTCACCGCGCGGCCGAACGATGCAACATCAGTCAGCCGGGAATAAGCCAGCAGCTACGCAAGCTCGAGGAGCATCTGGGCGTGGTCCTGCTCAATCGCAGCAGCCGTCAGGTGTCGCTCACGCCGGCAGGCGCGGCCTTTCTCGTCGAGGCCCGTCGCATTCTTCAGGACATCGACAATGCCACGCGCATCGCCCGCTGTGTGGACCAGGGCCTGCAGGGCACGCTCGTCGTCGGCTCGACCGCCTCCGGCCTGTTCATCCTGCTGCCCGAGATCATCGAGAGATTCACTACCGTGCACAGCGAGATCCGCGTCGAGGTGCGGCATATGACGACGCACGAGCAGGAAATCGCCCTTGAGAGATCGGAGATTCAGGCCGGGATCTGTCATCCGCCGATCTCCAACCGCAAGCTTGTCGCCGAGATGCTGGTCACCCTGCCGTTCTCGGTCGTGATGCCGGTAAATCATCCGCTGGCCGCGCAGCCGGGGGTGCAGTTGCGCGATCTTCGCGACGAGACCGCAATTCTCTTTCCGCGTCAGGTCGGCCCGCTGCTCTATGACAGCATGATCTCGCTCTTCCGGCAGGAAGGATTCCTGCCTCAGCGCATTATCGAGGCCTCTCCGGTGCAGTCGATTATTGCCATGGCCGCCTGCGGTGCCGGTGTGGGGTTCGTTGCATCGCGGGTTCAGCAGTTGCAACGCCGGGGTGTGGTCTATCGCGACATCTCCGGCCCGAGACCGCATATCACGCTTGGAATTGCGTTCCCTGAATCGGGTCCAAGCAAGTTGGCGGAGGCTTTCGCGGACTGCGCCAGAGAGACGGTCACGGAGCTGTTCGATAACAATATGTAATCATTTGATTTAAAACAATCATTAGACGTTTTTCACCCTGCCGAATTAGTGTCGTCCGGCAAAATGACCGCAGGGGGGCAGGAATGCGCGTGTTCCTAGTGGGCGAGGCGTCGATCCATCGTGAGGATTTGCTGAACGGTCTGGCCGCCGATCTGCGCGACCGTATCGAGATTGTGGATCTGCCGCGCGAGGCGGCGCGCGACCCGGCTCATGATGCTCTCATCACTCCGGAAGATATCGTCGTGTCGCTGCGGCTGAACCGCAATGGGGCGCCGCTGCCGCGGATGCGCATGCTGCACGTGCCCGGCGCCGGTCTGGACGGGATCGATCTGAAGGCGCTGCATCCCGACACCATCCTGTGCAATGTCTTCGAGCACGAAATTCCCATCGCGGAGTTCACGCTCGGCTCGCTGCTCGACTGGGAGATCGACTTTGCCGGCATGCAGCGCTGCTTCACCCCCGAAAGCTGGCCCGACATCTACCGCGCACGAGTGCCCCATGGCGAAATCTACGGCAAGACGCTGGTCATCCTCGGGTACGGGCGCATCGGCCAGGCCGTGGCGACGCGTGCCGCAGCGTTCGGCATGCGGGTCCTTGCTGTCGACCCGGTGCTGGCCGGCAAGTCCGACCCGCTGAATGTCGCGACGGATATCGTCTCGCCGGCGCGGTTGGCAGAGGTTGCCGCCAAGGCCGACTATCTCGTTATCACCTGCCCGCTGACGGATGAAAGCCGGGGCAGTGTGGATCGCCCCGTGCTCGACGCCCTGGGAACGGACGGAGTTCTGCTCAATGTCTCGCGGGCCGAGGTCGTCGATGAGGACGATCTTTACGCCGCGTTGGCATCGCGCCGCATCCGGGGAGCGACTCTCGACGTCTGGTACCGCTATCCCGAAGGGTCGGATGATCTTGTGGTTCCGGCCAACCACGATTTTCATGCTTTGCCCAACGTGCGGGCGACGCCGCATTCCTCGGCCTGGACACGCGAACTCTCGCATCGACGCTATGCGGTAATCGCCGCGAACATCGCGGCGCTCGTCCGGGGTCACCCGCTCCGAAACCGTATCAACATCGCGGCATGACCGCTGCGCCGGCTGCACCGAAAACCCATTCAAGGTATGACTGCATATGACCAGAAGCGACCCGATAAAGATCACGGCGGTGAAAACCATCGTCGTGAACGCCGAGATGCGAAACTGGATCTTCGTGAAAGTCGAGACGGATCAGGATGGTCTTTACGGCTGGGGGGAGGCAAGTCTCAACTGGAAGACCCGGGCAGTGACCGGTTGCATCGAGGATCTGGAGCCGCTGCTTGCCGGCCGCGATCCGCGTGACATCGAACAGATCCTGCAGGTGCTGAACAAGCACAGCTACTATCGCCTCGGCATCATCGGCGCGACGGCGATCAGCGGGATCGAGCATGCCCTATGGGACATCGCTGGCAAGAGCGCGGGCCTGCCGGTTTGGCGCCTGCTGGGCGGCAAGACGCGCGACTATGTACCGCTCTATACTCACCTCGGTCTGGGCGACATGAAGTCGGTCTACGAAACCTTCGACCCCGCGCCCCTGCGCGACAGCGCGCTGCGGGTGGTCGAAAAGGGCTACAACGCGCTTAAAGTCGTGTTCATCCCCTATTCGCACTACATGGTGGATCGCGCCGCGCGCCGTCGCGTGGAAGACCTGATGCGTACCGTACGCGACGCGGTTGGCGAGGATGTGGCCATCATGGTCGACTTTCACGGCCGCCCGGCGTCGATCTCGGCCGCGATGCAATATATCGAGGCGCTTGCCCCGTTCGATCCCTATTTCGTCGAGGAGCCGGTGCAGCCTGGCGATGCCGAGGCGATGCGGCTTGTCACTGAACGAGCGCCATGCCCGGTGGCGACCGGCGAGAGGCTCGTCGGGTTCAAGGAATTCGAGCCCCTGCTGCAGAACCGCGGCGCCCATATCCTGCAACCCGACCTGAACCACACCGGGGGCCTGCTCGAGGGCAAGAAGATCGCTGCAGCGGCCGAGAAGGCCATGATCGGGATCGCTCCCCACAACCCTAACGGGCCGCTTGCCGGCGCCGCTGCCCTGCATTTCGCGATCTCGACCCCGAACTTCGTGATCCAGGAAGAAATGTCGGGAGCGGTACCCTGGTACGATGACGTCGTCTCGGCACCGATGATGCGCGAGGGATCGAACTGGGTAATTCCGAACGTCGTCGGCCTCGGTGTGGAGATCAACGAGACCGAAGCGGCGAAACATCCGTTCAGGCCCGAAGTCTTTCACAGCCGAACGGCTGTTCTGGGCGATGGCACCATTGTCGACTGGTGAGAACATGACACGACTGGAACCCGTCCTGCGCCGCTTTGCCAGCTATGACGGCGCCTTCAACGCGACCCCCGCCCGCATCGTCTTCGGGCCGGGCAGCTCAGCCACTATCCGCGACGAGGTCGTGCATCTGGACCGGCACAAGGCGCTCGTCGTCTCGACCCCGGGGCGGCGAACCATGGCCGAGCAGGTTGCCGCGCGGCTCGGCGACCGGTCCGTCGGCGTGCTGCCGGTCGCGATTTCCCAGGTGCCGATCGAACTGGCCCGTGCCGGGCGCAAGGCTGCTTCCGAAGCGGGTGCCGATTGCATCGTCGCCATCGGCGGCGGGGCTTCCGTGGGTCTTGCAAAGGGCATCTCGCTGGAGCTCGGCCTGCCGATCATCAACATCCCGACGACCTATTCGGGCTCGGAGATGACGGCCTTCTGCGGCATCACCATTGACGGCGTGAAAATCATGCATGAGCATCTGAACATGCTCGCGCATACCGTGATCTACGATCCCGAGCTTTCCATCGGCCTGTCGCGCCGCAACAGCGCCGCGAGCGCGCTCAATGCGCTCGCCCATTGCGTCGATGGAATCTACGTCACGTCTTCCAGCCCCATCCATCAGTTGACCGCCATCGAAGGCGCGCGGGTGGTGGTCAACGCAATCCGTGCTGTGTGGAACAACCCGTCGTCCATCGAGGCCCGGTCGGAACTTCTCTTTGGTGCGTATCTGGCTGGAGCGGCGCTTGCGGGGGGATTCGCGCTGCAACACGGTCTGGCCCATACGCTGGGCGGAAGCTACGGGGTACCCCATGGCGATGCCCATGCCGTGGTCCTGCCCTATGTGACGGCCTACAATACCGAGTTCGCGCGCGAGGGCATTGACGCGGTTGCCAGCTCGCTTAACAGCGAAAGCCTTGCCGGGACGATCCACGATCTCCTTGGCGAGCTCGAACTGCCCGTCCGCCTGCCGGAAGTGGGCATCGGCGTGGATGATCTGGAACGCATCGTCCGGATCACTGTCGAGACCGATAATGGGCTGAACCCGGGGCCGATCACCCATGCGGCTGTGCGCAATATCGTCGATGCCGCCTTTGCCGGCGGGCGCCCCTGACCGGCAATGCGGAACGATCCCAGCCGTCAGGTGATCTTCGCGCGGGGATCTTTCCGGGCAAGCCGTTCGAGCAGGTAGCTGACCTCGTCCCGCGCGGTTGCTGACAGGCTCGGGCCGGGGCGGCGCAGGGCGTCGTTGGCGATCAGCCCCCGACGCATGAGCACATGCTTGCGCACAGCAAGTCCGATCCCGGGCTGCTGCTCCAGCCTGATCAGCGGCAGATGGGCATCGAAGAGGTCATGCGCTGCTTCACGATCGCCCGCTGCCTGCAACCGGTACAGTTCGATCAGCATGTCGGGGAAAGCATATCCCGTCATCGAGCCATTGGCGCCACGCCAATACTCCAGGTCAAGGAACAACCCGCCGTTGGCGGTCAAGATCGAGAAGGACCTGAGCTTTCCTTCGGCCTGAAGCTTGCGCAACGCCGAAATCTTCTCCAGCCCCGGCCAATCCTCCGCCTTGAGCATGACGCAGGACGGATGGTTCTGCATGATCGCGCTGATGACGGGAACAGAAAGCTGGCAGGTCAAAGTCAGCGGGTAGTCCTGCAGGGCCCATGGCGTTTCGCGGCCGATGGCCTCGACTGCATTGTCAAACCACGACAGAATCTGTTCGTCGGTGCGCAGGTGCGGCACGGGTCCGACCATCACCCCGGCGGCTCCGTTATCCATCGCTTCGCGCGCCAACGCCCGCATGCCTGCAAAACCGGGAGCCGAAACGCCGACCACCACCGGCATTCCTGCTCGCGCGATTATCCGCCGCGCGATTGCACGCGCCTCCTCGGAGTCGAGCTTCGCCGCCTCACCGAGGATGCCGAGAATAGTGACCCCCGCCGCGCCGCTCTCCCGGTAGAAGTCGATCAAGCGGTCAAGCGAGTCGAAATCCACCGAACCGTCCTGAAGGAATGGAGTGGGCGCGATCGGATAGACGCCCGTCGTTTCCGTATTGAAGGCCATCGTCACTTACCTTTTGATGCCGCGTAGCGGGTCTTTGTTTCCTCGTTCATGGGGTAGAGACCGGGCAGAGGAACGCCGCGGCCCACCTCGTTCATGATCCAGGCTTCCTGAGCCTCCTGCTCGGAGGCCTCCTGCGTGACCTCGTTCAGCAGGCTCTGCGGGATCAGCACGGCGCCGTCATCGTCGGCCACGACGACGTCTCCCGGAAAGACCGCGACGCCGCCACAGGCGATCGGTTCCTGCCAGTTGACGAAGGTCAGCCCGGCAACCGAGGGCGGCGCCGCAACGCCGTTGCACCAGATCGGCAGGCCCGTCGAGAGGACGCCCGCGATGTCGCGAACCGCACCGTCGGTGACCAGTGCGGCGACGTTGCGCTTCGCCATCCGGGCGCAGAGGATGTCGCCGAAAATGCCGGCATCGCTGATCCCCATCGCGTCGACCACGGCGATGCAACCTTCGGGCATGGCCTCGATCGCGGCACGAGTCGAGATTGGCGAGGCCCAGCTTGCCGGTGTAGCCAGATCTTCACGCGCGGGAACGAAGCGGAGCGTGAACGCTTCACCCACCCGGCGGGGCTGTGCTGGACGCACCGGTTTCGTACCGCGCAACCAGATGTTGCGCAGTCCCTTCTTCAGAAGAACCGTGGTCAGCGTCGCCGTGGAAACCTCTTTGAGAGTTTCGATGACCTTGGGATCGAGAGCCATGGCAATACCTCAGATACTGGCGATAAGGCCGCCATCCACGCGGATGACCGAGCCCGTTATGTAGCTGGCGCGCGTCGACGCCAGAAATGCAACAGTGTCACCATATTCCCTCGGATCGCCATAGCGCCCCACCGGAATCGAGCCCGTGCTTTCCGCCGTGACGGCCTCGGCACTGCGCCCCTCGCGCTTGGCCTTCTGCTCATCGAGAAAGGTGATGCGGGGCGTGGCGATACGGCCGGGCAGAACGATGTTCGCCGTGACCCCGTCGCGACCGACCTCGCGGGCCAGCGTTTTCGACCAACCGACAAGGCTGAGCCGCAGCGCGTTCGAAATGCCAAGGTTCGGGATCGGCGCGACAACCCCCGAGGACGTGGAGGTCACGATCCGGCCCCAGCCGCGTGACCGCATGCCCGGAAGCACGGCATCGGTTATGGCAATGACGGACCGCACCATGCTGTCGAAGAACTTCGACCAGGTCTCTGGCGCCTGACCCGCGGCCGGAGTTGGAGGCGGACCGCCCGTGTTGTTCACCAGTATGTCGATCGGGCCAAACCTGGCCTCGATCGTCGCCAACCGGTCGGCTATCAGACCGATGTCGGCAATATCCCAGCCCAGCGCGATGGCTGTACCGCCCGAGGCCCCGATAGCATCCGCATTGCGGCTGGCAGCTTCTGCATCGATGTCGGCCAGGGCGACCTTCGCGCCTTCTGCCGCAAGACTGGCGGCAATCGCGCCGCCCAGGCCACCGCCTGCTCCGAACACCAGCGCGACCTTGTCCTTCAACCCCAGATCCATACACCGCCTCCTTCTTCATATAGCTTTCCTGAATGAATAGGGTGAACGGAAAACACACGATAGGTGGTTATTTCTGTCTTCAGATGATACAAATCCTTATGGATTCCCGGTTCCTCGAAACCTTCACCGAAGTCGTACGCCTTGGTTCCCTTGCTGAGGCGGCACGCTATCTCGGCATCACGCCAGCAGCGGTGGCTCAACGAATGCAAGCGCTGGAGGCCGACATTGGCGCTCCCCTTCTGCTGCGCGTGGGGCGCACGGTACGGCCCACCGAAGCGGGAATGGCGATCCTGGATGCAAGCGAGCGTGTCCTGCACGAGATCCGCCAGATGCGCAGCATCGCGCGGACCGACAGCCTATCGGGCGAACTGCGGCTTGGTGCCATCACGACCTCGCTGACAGGGCTGATTACCCCCGCGCTACGCTGGCTGCGCGCCGAAGCGCCCGAGCTCGATGTATTTCTGCTGCCCGGAACGTCACCGGAACTCCACCAGCACCTTTGCGATTCCCGGATTGATGCGGCGATCCTCGTGCGCCCGCCTTTCGAGATCACCAAATCTTACGAGTGGCAGCCCTTGCGCCACGAACCCTACCGGCTGATTTGCCCGGCCGACATGAGGGTCGATGACATCTTGGATACGATACGCAACTCACCCTTCATTCGCTATGACCGCAATAACTGGGGCGGGCGACAACTGGAAGCGTGGCTGCGCCAGCACGATCTTGCGCCCAGGGAATGGGTGGAACTCGATTCCCTTGAAGCAATTGCGGTCATGGTCGATTCCGGACTGGGCATAGCAATCATTCCGGAATGGTCGCGTCCCTGGCCCGAGGGTTTGAACCTACAGATCCTTGACATTCCCGGAGCCCCCACGCCGCGCGAAATCGGCCTTCTGTGGTCCCTGGCGTCGGGTCGGAGGCGGATGATTCAAGGGCTTCTGCTCACCGCTTTCGGCGAAACCCTGCCTTGCGGCCTGCCCGGCAGGCCGGCGAGGCTGTAGACATCTCGCCGCCGTTTGTACTCTCCACAGCATGACAGGTCCGGAATGTCGGCGAAGCGGGACAACCTTGCAATTCGGCGAAACCGCATGCGAAACATGGAAGGCATCGACAAGAGTGGAGAGAGCGATGGCCGACGTGGTAAATTTGGCAGCTAAGCTCGCTACCTTCGACCAGCACTGGTCCCCGCGCACCGTGGCAACCTTCAACGGTCATGATGTCATGGTGGTCAAGGTAGAGGGGGAGTTCAAATGGCATTCTCATCCCGATACCGACGACTTTTTCCTTGTTCTGCAGGGTGAAATTGACATTCAGCTTCGTGACAGCATCGTCACGTTGAAGGCAGGCGAAATGTTCGTGGTGCCAAAGGGAGTCGAGCATTGCCCGATCGCGCGCAAGGAGGCACACCTCCTGCTGATCGAACCTACGGGCACACCGAACACGGGCGATGCTGCCACCGCTGCGAAGCGTGAACTCATCTAGCCCCATGGGTCCGCAAAAGGCCCGAAGGGATCGCCTTCCGCAGTGCCGGTTCTTTCTTCTCGCTCATAGCGCAGCGGCAGCAGGCGGGACAGTAGCGGTCGATGATCCACCAGGAGTTCAATAAAGCCACCCATCATCCCCCAGCAGCCGGCCGCCCCAGGCCAAAGCGGCCCCGGAGTACCGGGGCAGCCGCAACGCAGAACCTTTCGGGCCGCTGGGTGCCAAAATAAATATATTATGCTTACATTACTACCGAACTTAAAAGTAAATTAACTGGATATTGTGCCATCATTCGTGCAAATCGAAAGTACAGTTCCGCCTGCTGCACCGGCCGCGGCGGACAAAAAAGGGCGAAAATATGACCGGGCGGGACCATTTCGTAGCAGTTTCTTCCGGCAGCAGTTATCCCGTCCCGGTGCCGTTGTGACCGACGCGGCCCCGGCGGCGGCCTCCCGCTATCCGCAGGGAGCGGCGGCGCTCGCGCCGATCATCACCGGCGCACTCATGCTGCAGGTGGCCGGCACCGCCATCCACACCTACGTCCCCCTCCACATGGCGCTGGCGGAGCAGGCGCCCTTCATGATCGGCCTCGTGGGCGCTGCCTACTCGGGGGGGTTCCTGGTCGGCTGCTTCACCATCCCCGCGCTGATCCGCCGCGTGGGCCACATTCGTGCCTTCGCGGCTTTCGCGGCCGTGCAGGCAGCGGCGACAGTGTGCCTCGCGCTCACGCCGGTCGATCTGTGGATCGTGCTGCGGTTTGTGGTGGGAGCCGTCTCGGCGGGCCATTTCGTGTGCATCGAAAGCTGGATCAGCGGCCAGGCGGAACCCGCCAAGCGCGGGCGCATATTCGGCCTTTACCAGATGCTGAACCGGCTGGCGCTGATCCTTGCACAAGTCGCCGTCGGCTATCTGGCGCTGCGGATGGAGAGCATGTTCATGCTGGCGAGCATGGCCCTCTCGCTGGCGTTGGTGCCGGTGGCGCTGACGAAGGCGCGCAGCCCCGATACACCGCCGCTTGTCTCCGTCGATCTCGGCGCGCTATGGCGCGATGCGCCAACGGCGGTAGGCGGTTGCCTCTACGTGGGCCTCATCGGCGGGGCGCTGGCATATGTGGCGCCCGCATACGGCATCATGATCGGGCTCGACAGGGAAGGCGCCATCCTGCTGACCGCGGCTTCGCAGGTGGGCGCGCTTGCTATGCAATGGCCGATGGGCCTGTTCGCCGACCGGGTGGATACGCGCAATGTCATGCTCGCTTCCGTAAGTCTCGCCCTCGCGGCATCGGCTGCCATGCTGTGGGCCGTGCATGAGGACGCATCCCATCTATTGTGGCTGATGATCGGCCTGTTCATGCTTGTGGGCGCAGGCAGCATGCCGATCTACGCGGTTTCCGTCATCCACGCCTACCGGCACATCGAACAGGATCAGGCGGTGTCTCTCTCTGCTGGGCTGCTTTTCCTGTGGGCGGTCGGCTCCAGCGCCGGACCGCTGCTGGCGAGCGCACTGATGCAGGTTGCGGGCCCGCACGGCCTGCTCGGCTATATCGTCGGGTTGTCGGCGCTGATGCTGGCTTTCCTGGGATATCGCATCGCCAGAAAGACATCGCCTGGCCGCCCCCCGGCCGAAGGCGGCATGAACGCGGAAACACTGCCGGATGTCGGGCCGCGACATTGACCCGGCCATCATCAAAGCCCCTTCGCCGGACCAAAGTCAGGCTCCTGCTCTGGGTTGACCGTTGACAGACACGCAGAAACCGGATTGGTCCACCCTGAACCTCACAAACTCCTGATCATGCCGCCGTCAACCCGCATGACCGATCCCGTAATGTAAGCCGCTGCCGGACTTGCCAGAAAGGTCACAAGCGCCGCGAACTCCCGGGGATCGCCATAGCGGGCGACCGGGATGGTCGCCCTTGATTGCTGACGAACAGCTTCAATGTCTATGTTTTCCCTGCTTGCTCGCGCCTGATCCAGCTCTTCGACGCGGTCGGTGCCGATCCGCCCGGGCGCGATGCAATTGACCGTAATTCCGAGGGGCGCAACCTCGGCGGCAAGCGTCTTGGCCCAGCCGACCAGCGCGAGCCGGATGGTGTTGGACACGCCGAGATTGGGGATGGGCTGCACGACCCCGGACGAGACCACGATCAGAATTCTACCGAAGCGGCGCTCTTTCATCCCGGGCAACAGCGCACGGACCAGCCGCACCCCGCTGAGGAACATAGTTTCAAACTGGGCCAGCCACTCATCATCGCTGACCTGAGACACCTCGCCCGGCTTCGGTCCGCCGGTGTTGATCACCAGGATATCGGTCTGTCCCGCCTCGGCTGCGAGCGCTTCGATATCGCTGGATGAACCCAGGTCACACCGGAACGGCGTGATGTGATCGGGAGCGGAAGCCTGCAGCTCGGCAAGCCGTTTGGCGCTGCGCGCGGCGGCGACAACGGCAACCCCCTCCGAAGCCAGAGACTGGGCGATCGCCATGCCAAGCCCGCGCGAGGCACCGGTCACCACCGCTTTCCGTTTCGCCAGTTCCAGATCCATCGGATGTTCCTTCGCTTCAGTCGGGAGTCGCGCATCGAGATAGCGCGCGTGCGCGGAACTCCGTCGAATTCGACGCCTATCCGGATCGTTAGATGATTCCCATGATATTTACAAATCGAATTTTATCATGCTTTAATATCGGAAAAGGAGATCGATGTGAACTTGGATGCGCTGCTCAGCTTCGTTCAGGTTACAGAGACCGGCAGCTTCAGTCTCGCTGCGCAGCGCCTGCATGTGACCCAGTCCACGATCAGCAACCGGATCCAGGCGCTCGAGGACGATCTGGGCTGTGTCTTGTTCCTGCGCGGACGTGGCGGGGCGTCGCTGACCGCGGAAGGCCAGAAGCTGCGGGCGGATGCCGGCGAGCTCATCAGCCTTTGGAATGCGGCGCGCCGAAGGGTCGCGCTGCCCCCGGGGCTCAGCGAGAGCTTCCGGCTTGGCACACCGACTACGTTCGACAACGATATGAGCACCCGGCTTGTGATCTGGCTCCGGCAGGCTCTGCCGGATACGGCGCTTCACATCGAGGCGGGCAGTTCCGGCTTTCTGCTCGACGCGGTCGCGTCGCGGTCGCTGGATGCCGCGATCATGTTCCTGCCAGCGCATCGACCCGGCCTCGTGATCGAGGAGCTGTATCAGGAAGAACTCGTTCTTGTGGCCTCTGTCAGAATGCGCGGCGAATGGCGCGACAATTTCATCGATGTGACCTGGGGAGAGGAATTCGCACGGGAGTTCTCGCGGGCTTTCCCGTCTTTTCCCGCGCCCTCGCTGTCGGTCGGTCTGGGCGTTCTTGGCGCGCAATACCTGACCGCGCTGAACGGCGCGGCCTACCTCACCCGCGCACAGGCGCGAAGCCTGACGGCAATGAGGGAGGCCCGCCTCGTGCCGGACGTTCCGACATTTCGCCGACTCGTCTATCTGGCTCATGCCCGGAAGAGCCGGAACCCGGAACTGCTTACGCAGGCTCTTGATGGCATACGTCAGATCGCACGCAGAACGGATCCTGCAGCAGCTGCGACCAATCCCCTCTGAACCCGCAAAGGATATACCCTTGCTCTACGACATAGTTTTGCACGGCGGCAGCATCATCGACGGCAGCCGGGCCCCCGCCCGTGTCGCGGACCTTGCCATTCGCAATGGACGCATCGCAGAGATCGGAGACATTGCCGGCACCAATGCAAAAACGGTTATCGACGCAACGGGGTTTGTGGTAGCGCCGGGCTTTATCGACGTCCACACCCATGACGACAGCGCCCTGATGAGTCCGACAGGCATGGTCGCAAAAACCAGCCAAGGCGTCACGACCGTGATCGTCGGTAATTGCGGGATCAGTGTTGCGCCGCTGCGGCTCGACGATACCCCGCCCGCGCCGCTGACCCTGGTGGGCGGCCAGGAGAATTTCCGGTTCGACACTTTCGCCGACTATTTCAGCGAACTCGAGACGCTTGGCATCATGACCAATGCTGCCGCACTTGTCGGTCACACCACCCTGCGCCGCCGGTGCATGCCGGTGCTGGACCGAGCGGCCAATGCGGAAGAAACCGCCGAGATGGTGCTCCAGGTCACGCTTGCGATGAAGGCAGGCGCAATTGGTGTTTCGACCGGACTTGACTACGCGGCGGCGCTGCCGTCCTCGACTGATGAGGTGAAGGCACTGTCGCGTGCTGCAGCCGATTTCGGCGGGCTCTACGTCACCCATACGCGCAATTACTTCGAGCAGCTCGAAGAGGCGATCGAGGAGGCCATCGAAATTGCAGGGGAGACTTCGGCGAAACTGGTCATTTCTCATCATCAGGCGACGGGGCGCGACAATTTCGGCAAAGCCGCGCCGACGCTGGCCCGCATCGACGAGGCGCGCCGCGAACTGGATATCGGGGTGGATTGCTATCCCTATGCCGCCTCATCCACCGTTCTGAAGACCCAGCGCTGCGACAAAGGTGTGCCGATCCTGATCACCTGGTCGAGCCCCCATCCCGAACTCGCCAACCATTATCTTGCCGATATCGCGCGGGACTGGAACTGCACCGAAGCCGAAGCTGCCGAGCGCCTGCTGCCCGCCGGGGCCGTCTATTTCCAGCTGGACGAGGCCGATGTCCGCAGCGTGCTGTCGCATCCCCGCACGATGATCGGCTCAGACGGGCTGCCGCATGACAATCATCCGCATCCCCGACTGTGGGGCACGTTTCCAAGAGTTCTGGGCCATTATGCCCGCGATCTCGGCCTGTTTCCGCTGGAAACTGCGGTGCACCAGATGACGGGCCTGCCGGCTGCAGAGTTCGGCATTGAGGATCGCGGGCTGCTGAAACCGGGGTACTTCGCGGATGTCGTGATGTTTGATCCCGCGACGGTGCTGGACCGTGCCACCTATGAAAACCCCACCCTTCCCTCGCAAGGGATCGAGCTGGTGCTGGTGAACGGCGTCCCTGTGTGGTCGGAAGGCGCTCCGAGCGGAGCAAGGCCGGGCAAGGTTTTGCGCCGGTCTGTGAACCACGCCGCAAGCTCCGCCATGCGGTGCTGCAACTGCGGAGGCTGACCGCGCTTCAGGGGGCCGGCGCCAGGCCGGCCCTCTATGGTCACCGGCCGGTTGTCAGCCGCCAGCGCGTTCGGGAAACTCACATTGATAGAGGCGGCGGGTTTCTTCGGTGGGTGGGTAGAAGCCGGGAAGCGGCCGGCCTGCCAGGACCTTGTCGCGGATCCAGGCGTCAAAGATCTCTTGGCCCGGACCGACCGAAGCGATTTCTTCGAGATAGGCCGCCGGAACCACCACTGCCCCGTCGTCATCGGCGACGATGTAGTCCCCGGGGAAGACCGCCACGCCGCCGCAGGCCACCGGCGTCTGCCATTCCACGAAGGTCATCGTCGCGGACGAGGGGGGCGCCGCGCGCCCCTGGCACCAGGTCGCGAGGCCGAGTTCGGCGATCAGGCTGCCGTCACGCACCGCCCCGTCGGTGACCAGGCCCTCGACCCCGCGGGTTTTCATCCGTGACGAGAAAACATCGCCGAGGATGCCGGCTTCGGCCTGACGCATGGCATCGACGACCACCATTACGCCTTCCGGCATTTCCTCGATGGCGCTGCGTGGGGACACCGGGGCAGACCAGCGCGACGGGGTGGAGATATCCTCGCGCGACGGGATGAATCGCATGGTGAAGGCCGGTCCCGCCTTGCGCCCCTGGCCGATCGCCAGGGGGGCGACATCGCGGAGCCAGACGTTGCGTACACCGTGTTCGAACAGCATCGTGGTAATTGTCGCCGTCGAAACCTGACAAAGCGCTTCGGCTATTTTTGTTGTCTCAGTCATCTGCATTCTCTGGGACATTCGTCGTCTGCCATCGATCCGGCCGAGGGTCCCTGCAAGCGGGCCGGCGGCAGGTCATACAACCACAGCGAAGGATACATGTATATATTCAACTCGCATGAGAATGTATTTTATTGACATGATTATTCATTCTGTGCAGTCATGGGACTGGGCCATTGGCGCCCTGAAGTAAGACGGATTACGACATTGTCCCCCTCCCCCATCCTCCCGCTGCCCCACCTTCTGCTCGTCCCACCCTATGCGGCGGCCGAAAAGCCGCAAGACGATGGAACTCCGAAAGTAATTCTGTCGCAAAACGAGCTGCCGACGGCTCCGAGCCCCAAGGCAGTCGAGGCGGCAGCGACGGCCCTCCTTGAGGCAAACCGCTACCCGGACAGCGACTGTACGGAGCTGGGCGACGTGATTGCGGCGCATCACGGCCTGCAAGCGGAACGCATCCTTTGCTCTCCCGGCTCCATGGAGCTTTTGGGGATACTGACACGCAGCTACGCCGGCCCGGGCGGCGAAGTGATCATAACCGAACACGGCTATGGTTACTTTCGCACAGTGATCCAGCTCGCCGGCGCCACCGCAGTCATCGCGCCTGAGACATCGCTGCGCGCCGATGTGGACGCGATTCTTGCATGTGTCACTGACAAGACGCGGATGGTCCTTCTGGCCAATCCCAACAATCCGACGGGCACATGCCTTCCCTGGGCCGAAATATGCCGCCTCCATGCCAATCTGCCACAAAATGTGCTGTTGGCTCTGGATGCCGCCTATGCGGAGTTCGTAGATGATCCTTCGTTCCAGGCCGGGTCGCAGCTGGTCGACGGGAGCGTCAATACGGTGATGATCCGAACCTTCTCGAAGATCTATGGCCTGGCCGGCATGCGTGTCGGCTGGGGCTATTTCCCCGCTGATGTCGCGAATCTGCTGCGCCGCGTTATTCCGCCTTCAAGTGTTTCGATGCCGGCACAGGCGGCCGCCATTGCGGCCTTGTCGGACAAGGATCATCTGAGGAAAACGCGAGAGGCGGTCGTCTCACAGCGGCAAAGGCTGACGCTTGCCTTGCAGGAACTGGGGCTGCATCCGGTGCCGAGTGAAACCAATTTCATCCTGGCGGAACTGCCCTCCGCGCGGCGTGCAAAGGAGGCCTATGAGTTTCTGAAGTCGCGCCAGATCTTCCTGCGCCCCGTCCTGTCTGCAGGGCTGCCACAACATCTGCGGATCACCATCGGCAGTCCCGGGGAGGTCAGCCTCCTGATTGCCGGTCTGGCAGAATTTCTGAGCCGGCAGACCGAGGATCCCGCCTCGCAGGATGCCGCAAAACTAGGCGCCGCGCACAGGCACTGCGCAGAGGACAAGATTGCACAAAATATGTGTTGAAATACAATAATGGCATCTCTACGCTCGAATGGAAGGACCGAAGGATTCCGCAAAACGACCGCTCCACCAGGGCAACGAACCCCACATCGACAGATGTGCTCGTGGATCTCGAACTCCTCGATATAACCGCAGACGATCAGTAACCGGGACGCAGATGACGGGACATTTCACAGAAGCAGATGTCATTGTGGTGGGCGGCGGGATTGCCGGGGCTGGTTGCGCCTGCAGCCTAGCCCCGGATCGCCGCGTTCTGCTGCTGGAGCGGGAAGATAATTACGGCTATCACTCGACCGGGCGCTCGGCAGCCAGCTTCACCGAGAACTATGGCACGCCGGTCATCCGCAAGCTGGCAATCGCAAGCCGCGGTTTCCTGGAAGCACCGCCCCCGGGTTTCAGCGACGTACCGTTGATCTGCCCCCGCGGGATGATCACCATCGCGCGGCACGATCAGCGCGACCTCCTTGACGAGGAGTTCGAGCGCGGTCGCAGGCTGGTTCCGACGCTTGCTCGGATCACGCCCGAGGAGGCTGTCGCAGCATGCGGGGTGCTGCGGCGCGATTACGTCGACAGCGCGTTCATCGAGCCCGGGTCACGCGAGCTTGACGTGAATGCGCTGCACACCGGATTTCTGCGTGCTGCAAGGGCAGCTGGCGCTGAACTGCATTCGGGATGCGAGGTGAAGTCCATCCGGCGGCACGGCGACCGTTGGCTTGTCGAAACGAACAAAATGTCGGCCATTGCGCCGATCATCGTCAACGCCGCCGGAGCCTGGGCAGATATCGTCGCCGAAATGGCGGGCGTTGCCGCCGTCGGGCTGCAACCAAAGAAGCGCACGGCCTTCAATATTGCGGCACCCGAGGGGGCGGACATTCGCGGCTGGCCGCTGGTAAACGATGTCGGCGAAGAATTCTACTTCAAGCGCGACGCGGGGCAGATATTCGTCTCGCCGGGAGATGCGACCCCTTCGGATCCCTGTGATGTATGGGCCGACGACTTTGATATCGCGGTTGGAGTCGAACGGCTGCAGAATGCCACGACGATCGAAGTCCACCGGATCCTTCACAGTTGGGCCGGCCTCAGAACGTTCTCCCCTGACAGCGCGCCCGTTGTGGGCTTCGATCCCGATCACGAGGGTTTTTTCTGGCTCGCCGGCCAGGCCGGCTATGGCATCAAGACCGCCGTGGCATTGTCGGAATGCTGCAGGGAGCTGATCGCGCGCAACCGTCTGCCCGACAGCCTCGCGCAACTGGAACTCGACATGGCCGACATCTCTCCCGCCAGGCTGCGCCCGATCAATATCCCCAAAATGGAGCCTCATTCATGACCATCGAACGCCACGCCAACGGCCAGCGCTTTTGCCGGTCCCTGACGCATAACGGGACGGTCTATCTCGCCGGAATGACCGCCGATGACCTGAGTGCAGATACTACCGGACAGACCGAGCAGATCCTCGCGAAAATTGATCATTTCCTTGCTCTGGCGGGGTCCGACAAGACGAAGGTACTCAGCGCGACGATCTGGCTGCGCGATATTGCGGATTTCGAAATGATGAACGTCGCCTGGGACGCCTGGGTTGACGGCAGCGCGATGCCGGTCCGCGCCACCGTCGAGGCTCGACTTGCCGGGGACGGGTATCGCGTCGAGATCATGGTCATCGCCGCGGCCTGACGCATGGCCGTACGAGAAAAAATAATAAAAATCTCAACCAACAGGGGAACCTCACAATGTTCAGAAGAGAAAACCGCAATACGCGTAAACTGTACCAGCAACTTTCAGACAATACCATCTCGCGACGTGAGTTTGTCCGGCTCGCGGCCTTTCTCGGTGCATCGGCAACTGCGGCTTATGCATTTGCCGGTCTGCCGGCCTATGCCCAGGAAGCGGAGAATCTGCCCTTCCCCAAGCGCAACCCCGACGCAAAGCCGGGGGGCGTGCTGCGCTTCGGGCAGAAGGTCGCCAAGATGGACGATCCGCATACCTATGGCTGGAACGAGATGTCGAACCAGTCTCGCCCGGTCATCGAATATCTGACTCTCGTCGGCCCGGACAACGTCACCCGCGGAATGCTCATCGAAAGCTGGGAGCCCTCGGAAGATCTGAAGACCTGGACCCTCAATGTCCGCAAGGGCGTCAAATGGCACAACGGCGATGATCTGACCGCTGATCATATTGCCTGGAATATCCGCAGATGGACGGACTCAAGCACGGGATCGGCGATCCTCGGGCTTTCGACCTTCAGTGCTCTAGCGGCCGAGACCGGGGAAACGGGTGCGGACGGAAAAGCCGCCCGCAAGGCTCCGGAAGGCGCTATCGAGGTAGTGGACACGCATACGTTGCGCCTCCATCTGAGCAAGCCTGTCCTTTCGCTGCCGGAGGATTGCGGCGACTATCCCTGCCTCGTGATCCATCCCGACTTCAAGGCGCCGTTCTCGGAAAATCCGATCGGCACCGGCCCTTACACCGTCAAGGAACTGAAGGTCGGCGAGCGCTGCGTGCTGACCCGCGTCACCAAAATGACCAACGGAGAGGACTTCACCTATTGGGGCGGCGAGGTCTACCTGGATGAGATCCAATTCCTGAATTACGAACAGGATGCCCAGACCCTGGCACTTGCGTCCGGCACGGTTGACGCCATCTACGAACTGACTGCGGACCAGCTGGAGCTTGCGAAAGCAATCGATGGCGCGCAGATCAGCGTGACCAGTACTGCGGGAACACTGTGCATGCGGATGCAGGTCGACCAGAAGCCTTTCGACGACATCCGTGTACGTCAAGCCATCATCAAGGCAGCGGACAATCCGCAGCTCAACAATCTTGTCTTCCCCGAGGGGGGAACGTCCGGCGACAACTTCCACGTTGCGCCGGTTCACCCCGAATATTTCCCGCTACCGCCGCTGGAGAGGGATGTCGAAGGCGCCCGCGCGCTGCTGGCGGAGGCGGGATATCCCGACGGCCTGGAGCTGACGATCGCCGTCGGCAATACCGACGGTCCCTGGCAGCAGGCCGTTTGCGAGGGGCTGCGGGACCAGCTGGCGGACGCCGGGATCAGACTGTCCGTCAATGTCATGCCTTCGACCAAGTTCTGGGAAGTCTGGATGACAGCGCCCTTCGGTGCGACCTCCTGGGGGCATCGGCCGCTAGCGACCATGGCTCTGGCTCAGGCCTATCGTACCGGCGCACCGTGGAACGAAACCCATTACTCGAACCCGGATTTCGACAAGGCCCTTGATGGCGCGGAGGCAACGGTCGATGTCGAAGAGCGGCGCGCGAAAATGGAAACGGTTCAGCGCATCCTCCGGGACGACGCGCTGATGGTTCAGCCGCTATGGCGGCCGATCTACATTCTCGCCGCCGCAAATGTGCATGATTACCTGCCGCATCCTGCGCGGCAGTCGCAGCTGACCAAGGTCTGGATGAGCTGACCTCGGGGGCGAGCACCGTTCTACGCTCCCGTGACGGTGCCCGGGATCTGCCGCAGCGCCCAACCGCGCTGCGGCAGATCCCGCTGTCAGAAATGCCTCCGACCGGAGCCAGCCTGAGAGACGTTGAATGATCAGAATGATATCGGCCCGCCTGGGGCAGATGCTGCTTATCATGGCAGTCGTGACGCTTGTGCTGTTTGCCATATTCGACAGCGAACAGTTCCGTCGGCAGATCGCTACAGCCGAGCTGGGCGGCTTTGGCGTCGCGACGCTGTCAGAAACGGATTACCGGCTCTGGCTTGAGCAAAAGGGGCTGAATGAGCCCTTCCTCAGCCGCTATGTCGGCTGGGTAGGGAATGTCGTCACCGGCGACCTGGGGCGTTCGATGCAGAAGAATGTCGAGGTCTCGACACTGCTCTCGGAAAGGTTGCAGGCCACCGGGATACTGGCCTTCTTCGTTTTTCTCTTCATGATTCCGATCGCCATGACGCTCGGAGTGCTGGCCGGAATGCGGGAAGGTTCACTCACGGACCGCATCATATCGCTGTTCTCGGTGATAACGACCTCTATCCCGCAGGTGGCGACCGCCGTAATCCTTACGGTTGTGCTGGGATTGGGACTCGGATGGGTGCCAACCAAGTCGTCAATGGCCGGGGGTTTCAGTGCCATTGACCTCGTTCTGCCGGTATTGACCCTGCTGATCTATGATGTCGGCTATGTCTCGCGGATGACGCGGGCCTCAATGGCCGAGGTGATGACTTCCCATTACATCCGCACGGCGCTGCTGAAAGGCATTCCCTATTCGAGAGTCATCATCTTTCATGCATTGCGAAACGCGCTGATCGTCCCTTTTACGTTGATCTTCCTGCAACTGAACTGGCTGCTGTCCCAGGTCGTCGTGATCGAGGTCTTCTTCCAGTACAACGGCTTTGGCCGGATGCTCTATGATGCGACCATGTATGGCGATCTGGAGGTCATTCAGGCTGCGACGCTGGTGGCCGTCGCGGTCGCCGTGATCTCTCAGCTGCTCTCTGACATCGGCTATATCCTGCTAAATCCGCGCGTGAGGTTCAAATGACGTCGATCTTCTCACGGGGCGCGGAGCAACAGCAAAAAGGTCTCCGGTCAATAAGCTTCACGACCTGGACCATCGTCTTGATCGCGCTGATCTATCTGCCGCTGGCCTGCTATGTCATCAGCGGCCCCGCGCTTGGCAAATGGCGTGAGATCGTTTTGCTGCCCGCACTTCCCGCAACGCTTTCACTTTACGTTCTGATGGTCCGGTGCTGGCGGGAATCATGGCTGACGGTGGTCGGGCTGTCGCTTGTGTTCTTCTGGGTCGCGGTGGCGGTCGCTGCCCCTTACCTGCCGCTGCTGGATCCGAACAAGCCGATTGCGCCCTTTGTGCCACCGTTCGGCGAGAAGAACGGCACCTTCTTTCTGCTTGGCGCAGATATGCGGGGACGGGATGTACTGTCGCGAACACTATGGGGCGGCCAGAGAGTGCTGATCTGGGGCCTGACCGCAACCACGGCCGCCTACATGGTCGGCGTATTTCTGGGCCTTGTCGCGGGTTACCTGGGCGGGTGGTGGGATACCTTCGTTTCATTCAGCTGCAATATACTGATTTCGTTCCCGGTCATGATCCTTCTGATCCTGATCCTGAATTTCATCGGGCAAAGCGGCGTTAACATCATTGTGGCCGTCACCATCGCCTCTGCTCCGGGGATCATGCGGATCGTGCGGGGGCTGACCCTTGATGCGAGAACCCGCGACTATGTCCATGCCGCGCAGACACGGGGTGAGAACACCATGCGCATCATGCTGGTCGAAATCCTGCCGAACGTGAGGGGGCCGCTTATTGTCGATGCCTGCCTGCGGCTTGGATATACCACCGTCGCCATCACCACGCTGACCTTTCTCGGGCTGGGATTGCAGCCGCCCGATCCCGACTGGGGGCTGATGATCAAGGAGGCCGCCGCGGTCGCCTTGCTGTGGAAATTCTCCTACATGATGATCATCCCGGCCGCCGCAGTTTCGAGCCTGATCCTCGGTTTCAATCTGGTGGCCGACGGACTCCGCGAAATGAGCCTCAAGGACTGATGCAGATGGCCGACGCACCACATGCTGCCACGCGAGGGACTCCGGTTCTCGAATGCCGCAACCTCTGTATCTCCTACTTCACCCGCAGCGGAGAAATCCCGGCGGTCGTCGATTTTAATCTTCGGCTGATGCCCGGCGAGGCCCACGGGCTGGTCGGGGAATCCGGCTGCGGCAAATCAACCATTGCGCTGGCGATCATGCAGTATCTCGGCCGCAACGGCCGCATCGTCGGTGGTCAGATTCTGTTCGAAGGCCGCGACATGGTCGCCATGTCGAAGGAGGAGCTGCGCCGGATCCGCGGGTCCGAAATTGCGATGGTCTATCAGGAACCGATGGCTTCGCTCAATCCGGCCATGACCATAGGCGCGCAGCTGGCCGAGGTTCCGATCTATCATGACGGGGCAAGTCGCAGCGAAGCGCTCAGACGTGCGCATGACATGCTGCAACGTGTCCGGTTGCCCGATTGCGACCGTATCATGCGCGCCTATCCGCATCAGATCTCGGGCGGACAGCAGCAAAGGGTGGTGATCGCGATGGCTCTGCTTTCGCAGCCAAAGGTTCTGCTGCTCGACGAGCCGACCACCGCGCTCGATGTCACGGTCGAGGCCGGGATCGTTGAACTGATCCGTGAAATCGCAGAGCTTTATGGCACGTCGCTGCTCTATGTCTCGCACAATCTGGGCCTGATCCGCGAAACCTGTGACCAGCTGACGGTGATGTATTCGGGCGAAGCCATCGAAACCGGCAGCGTGGCGCAGGTCTTCACGCAAATGCGCCACCCCTATACCCGCGGGCTGTTCGCCTCGATTCCGGTGCCGGATGCGGACAAGAACACGCGTCCGTTGCGGTCGATTCCCGGACATCTTCCGGCGCCACAGAGCCGACCGGAAGGCTGCAATTTCAGTACGCGATGCGGGTTCTTTGCGCCCGGCCTGTGCGATCGGGGTCCCGTTCCGATGCTGCCCGCCGGAACAGGCTTTTCGCGCTGCGTCCGTGTGGATCAGATCGACTGGACTTCGGCAGAGCGTGAAGACGAACATCAAGCGCCCACCCCGATCGGGGATGTCGTCGTCAGAGTCGACCGGCTGAGCAAATCCTACAGCCGCGTTCAGGCGAACCGTGCGCTCAGCTTCGACGCCAGACATGGCGAGACGGTCGCCATCGTCGGGGAGAGCGGCTGCGGGAAATCCACATTCGCGCGAATTCTGGTGGGGCTCGAACAGGCCAGCTCGGGCACGCTCACCGTATCGGGAACCGAACTCGGTTCCACCCCGGTTCAGAAACGTTCGCGGGAGACGATCCGGAATTTGCAGATGGTGTTCCAGAACCCGTTTGACACGCTCAACCCGAGCCACAGCGTCGGGAGCCAGATCGCGCGGGTCATCCGTAAATTCGGCGTCGAGACCGATGAGGCACGGATCCGCGCCCGTGTTCTTGAACTGCTCGATCTGGTTAAGTTGCCGCATGAATATGCCGAACGGCGCCCGCGCCAGCTGTCGGGTGGCCAGAAGCAACGCATCGGGATCGCCCGGGCCTTTGCCGGAAATCCGGCGGTCGTCGTGGCTGACGAACCGGTGTCTGCACTCGACGTTTCGGTCCAGGCTGCGGTTGCGGAGCTTCTGATGAACATTCAGCGCGACCAGAAGACCACGCTGATTTTCATCAGTCATGATCTGGCGGTTGTGCGCTACCTCGCTGACCGGATCGTCGTGATGTATCTTGGCCGGATCGTCGAACAGGGGACCGCCGACGAGGTCTTTGCGCCTCCCTATCATCCCTATACCGAGGCGTTGCTTTCGGCCGTGCCTGTCGCCGATACGCGGGTCACCAAGCGCAAAGTCATTGTCTCCGGCGACCTGCCTTCTGCCAGCGATCCCCCGAAGGGCTGTCCCTTCTCGACAAGATGTGGTCATGCGATCGAAGGGGTTTGCTCGAGCGAGGTTCCGCCGCTCCACCGCTTTTCCCCTACGCATCATATCGCCTGCCACCTCCCTCCGGACGCCCTGCAGCGGATGGAGCCGGTATTCTCCGTTTCATCTGCCGCGCAGTAATCGGGAACATCCGCATGGACGAGCCCCATGATCTGATTGTTTCCGGTGCCCGTGTCGCCTGGCGAGGCGATTGGATCGACTGCGACATCGGCATTCGCGGCGGGAGGATCGCGGCCCTTGGTCACGGGCTGCACGGTTGCGCGCGCATCGCGGCCGCCGGACTTTGGGTAATGCCCGGGGGGATCGACAGCCATTGCCATGTCGATCAGCCCGGAGACGCGGCGCGCGGCATGGATGATTTCATGAGCGCTTCGCGCTCGGCGCTGTTTGGCGGCACCACCACGATGATCCCGTTCGCGATGCCCGAGCCGCAGGACGCCCGCAGATCCTGTCCGGTCGCCGCATTCGAGCGGGCCATGGCCCTGGCCGAGGGACAGTCATTCATCGATTACGGCTTTCACGCCGTTCTGTTGCCCGCAATGGCCACCGATCTCGTCGACAGCTTCCAGCGGCTGATCGCAAGCGGTGTGAATACCGTGAAAGTCTTCCTTACTTACGAAGGCTACGCTGTTCCGGACGCGGCAATCCTAAGGATTATGGAGCTGGCCCGCAGTTCCGGCGTCATTGTCATGCTGCATGCCGAAAGCGACGAGATCGTTCGCTATCTGACGACGCGGCTTGAGCAGGCCGGCAAGACCGCGTTGCGCTACCACGGGGTGGCGCATCATGCAGCGGCCGAGCATGACGCGACCAACCGGATGACCTGTTATGCCGAGGTTACCGGCGCGCGGATCATCATTCTGCATGTCTCCGCCCAACGTGCGCTCGACGAGATCATCTGCGCGCGCAGGGACCGAAATGTCCGGGTCAGTGCCGAGACCTGCCCCCAGTATCTTTTCGCCAATGCCGAAGATCTGAGCGCATGCGATGCCAGGGCCGCCAGAGCGCTGTTTTCCCCGCCGGCAAGGGGGCGCCGTGATCAGGACTATCTCTGGAAAGCTCTTGCGGACGGGGAGATCGCTATCTGGTCATCGGACCATTCACCTTCGATGCTGGCTGACAAGCTTCCCACCGGGTCACCGCCCAGTTTCCAGACCGCTGCCAGTGGTCTTCCCGGACTGGAAACCAGGTTGCCGCTGCTGTTCTCCGAGGGACTGCTTGCGGGACGCATCGGCCTGGGACGCTATCTGGAACTGGCAAGTTCTGCTGCGGCCGGACTCTATGGGCTGGCCGATCGCAAAGGGACCGTCGACATCGGCCTCGATGCAGATCTGGTCCTCTGGGATCCGAAGCGCCGCTGGCGAATCGAGCACAGCCAGATGCACAGCCGCACAGACTACTGCCCTTACGAGGGCATTCATGTCACCGGAAAGCCTGTGACAGTCCTACTTCGCGGCAAGGTGGTTCTTCAGGACGAAGCCTTGCCGGATGGTGAAAAGCCATGTGGCCGGTATCTGCCACGTTCGCCGCTATCAGAAGATCAACCGTTTTTCCTTGCAGAGGACGTAGAAAGATGGCCCGTTATCTGACCCTCGCCGCCTGCCAGATGGGTCCTGTCCAGCGCAGCGACAGCCGCGCCGAGGTGACTGACCGCCTTGTCGCTTTGTTGGAGCAGGCGGCCGCCGCCGGCGCGACATTGGCAGTCTTTCCCGAAATGGCCCTGACGACATTCTTTCCCAGATGGGACATGAGCGATCAGTCCGAGATCGACAGCTTCTATGAAACCGCGCTTCCCGGCCCCGAGACAGGCCGCCTTTTCGATGCCGCTGCCCGGCTGGGGATCGGCTTTTCACTTGGTTACAGCGAGATGGCGACCGTCGATGGCGCCTGCCGCAGGTTCAATACGAAGGTGCTGGTGGATCGGCAGGGCCGCGTTCTGGGCAAATACCGCAAGATCCATCTGCCGGGCTCTGAGGATCAGGAAGAGGCGACGACGATCCATCTTGAACGGCGCTATTTTGAGCCGGGCGACCTTGGCTTTCCGACCTTCGACTTTCACGGCGTCCGGATCGGCATGGCTTTGTGCAATGACCGCCGCTGGCCCGAAACCTATCGGATGCTCTGTCTGCAAGGGGCCGAGGTTGTGCTGATCGGCTACAATACTCCGTTGCTGCTGGACGAGGCACCGGCTTTCAGCCATCTGCGGATGTTCCACAACCACCTGCCCATGCAGGCCGGCGCGTACCAGAATACGGTCTGGATTGCCGCTTCGGCAAAGGCCGGCGTCGAAGAAGGTCAGGCTTTGATCGGGGGATCATGCATCATAGCCCCCACAGGCGAGATCGCCGCCCAGGCGATGTCGCTCGGAGACGAGGTGATCATCCACGGTGCCGACCTCGATATGATCGCTGCCTGCAGAAGGGTGAATTTCGACTTCGCACGATATCGGCGACCTGACCAGTATCGACTGATTTCCGAAACGGCGGGTCCGGTGACGGCCTTCGTGGAGGAAAGTCATGGGTGATTTCCTTGTTGCGGGGGATCTGGCACGCCGCCTGTTCGCCGAGCTCGCGCAGGCGACCGGCGACGCGCCCGGCGTTACCCGCGCAGCCTATGGATCGGGAGAGGCTTTTGCCCATGCAGTGATCCGGCGCGAGGCCGCCGCGCTCGGCGCCGGGCTTCACACGGATGCGGCAGGAAACCTCTACGCGACACTGGCAGGTGAGAACCGCAACCTGCCGGCGCTGTTCATAGGGTCGCATCTCGATACTGTGCCGCATGGCGGCAACTACGACGGCGCAGCAGGCGTGGTCGCGGGTCTAGTGACCATGGCGGAACTGGCAGCACATGATCAGATCCCTCCCCGCGACCTGACGATGATGGTGACGCGGGCTGAGGAATCGGCATGGTTCCCGTTGTCCTACCCCGGCGCGCAGGCTGCGCTCGGCAAGCTGACGTCCCAGGACCTGGACACGGTTCGCAACGACACCGGCCGATCGCTCGCCGATCATATCCGGGATGCTGGTTTCGATCCCGGGCCGTTGCGCGCTGGCGTTCCGCAGATTGATCCGTCCCGGATCGCGGCCTTCCTCGAGGTCCATATCGAACAGGGACCCGCATTGGTCACAATGGGGCAGCCGCTCGCAATCGTCTCGGCGATCAGCGGCGGGCTGCGCTATCCACGAGCGCGCATTCTCGGCGCCTACGGGCATTCAGGTGCGGAACCCCGGGCGACTCGTCGCGACGTCGTGCCCGGTTTTGCTGATCTGGTTCGCGGTATGGATGCGATCTGGGATTCCCACGAAACCGCGGGAGACAGGCTGACCCTGACCTTCGGCAGGGTGGAGAGCGATCCGGCCCAGCACGGCGGCAGCGTGGTCCTTGGTGAGCTTGGCTTCTGTCTCGACATTCGCAGCGACGACGTCGGGGTGCTGGCCTCGGTGGACCGGGAGTTGCAGGCGCTGTGCCGGGCCATCGAACAGAGCCGGAGCCTGCGGATCGAGCTTGGCGAGACCATGACTTGGTCACCGGCCACGATGGACACCGATCTGATCGCGCGGCTTGCCGCGGCAGGGGAGTCGTTGGACCTGAGGCTGCCGCAGCTTGTCAGTGGTGGCGGGCATGATACCGCGGCCTTCGTCGCGGCGGGCATTCCGTCCGCAATGCTGTTCCTGCGCAATGAGAACGGAAGTCACAATCCGGACGAGGCGATGGATATGGACGATTTCGATCTTGCAGTCGCTACTCTTCTGGCGCTGGTGCGGGAATTCCCCCGAGACTTCCGGGCGCCGCAAGCGCATTGACACGCGGCACGCCCGTCCCGTGTTCCCCCCTCGAATGGAGCATCTGATGATTTCGGATCCCGCGAAGACCGCGCTTCTTGTCATCGACCTGCAGAATGAATACCGCGCCGACGGCACTTATCCGGTCGAGGGTTTTGCGGAGATCCTCGCCAATACCATGCTGCTGATGGAGGCGGCCCGGCGCATCGGAATGCCGGTCTGGCATATCCAGGCCGCTGTGGAGGAACAGGAAAAACCCGCCTACCCGCTGCTGCATTGCATGATCTCTCCCGAATTCAGCTCGGCGGTTGCAGGCAGCCGCGCGGCGGAGATCTGCGACGAGGTTGCGCCGGCGCCCGGTGATGTCCGGTTCAGGAAGATCTGGCCCTCGGCCTTTCGCAACAGCGATTTGGAACACCGGCTTCGCGGAGCCGGTATCGATACGCTTTTTGTGACAGGCGTCTGGACGGACAGCTGCGTGCGCGCCACCGTATTCGACGCGGTGTTCGCCGGGTTCCGTGTCTGGTTGATCAAGGACGCCTGCGGCAGTGGAACCCGAGCCATGCACCGCACCGCGATCCTTGACATGGCCAATCGCCTCTATGGCGGGGGCGTCACTTCCACCGGACGCGTGATCGACATCATGCAAGGCCGGCAGGCGAGCAACTGGGTTTGTACCCGTCCGGTTGAGTTTCAGTACCAGATGGATACAATTGACGCCCTGTATGACGCTCTCTGACTGGCACGGAAGGTATGAGGACAGGCGTACCCCCTGTCGTTTCCCGACATTTTCCCACAAATACCAATCCCGAATTTGCCATCCCGCATGACAGAGCCAAAGCCGCCAAGCCCTCGGACCATTGCCCTCGCCAACCGAATTCTGGACCACGTCGTGGATCAGAAACTGTCAAAGGGCGCGCCACTGAGAGAGGTTAGTCTTGCGAACATACTGAATGTCTCGCGGACACCGGTCCGGAGCGCTCTCCGGCTGCTAGAGGAGCAACGGCATGTGGAGGCCGTGCCCAACAGGGGCTTTTTCCTTGCCACTGATGGGGAAAGCCTGCGGAAAGCGCGGCTCGACATGCCCCCCTCGACGACGAGTATCCTCTTTTCGGCCATTATCCGCGCCTATATCGCAGGAACAATCCCGGCAAGCTTCAGCCAGAACGATCTTACGAGGACGTTCAAAGTCCCGCGGGCTCCGCTTGTTCAGGTTCTTTCGCAGATGGAAAGCGAAGGGATCATCATTCGCGCCGGGCAGAGTTACACCTTTCAGCCGATTCTCGAAAACCACACAGCCTTGCGCAACAGCTATCAGTTGCGCGAGGCTCTGGAGCCGGCCGCTTTGCGCCTGCCTCAGTTTCATGCGGATCCCGTTGAGCTCGCCGAATTCCGCCAACGACACGAACAGATGATCCGGCGGGAGAAGGTCCATCCGGAAATCGGGGACGAAGTTTTCGTCCTTGACGCGGAGTTCCACGAATTTCTTGCGCGCAGCGCCGGCAATCTGTTTTTTCTTCAGGCGATTCAGCAACAGAACAGATTGCGTAGGGTCATCGATATCGTGAGTTATGAGGAGGCATTAACCCGAGAGCGTATTTCCAGGTGGTGCCAGGAGCACCTCAATGTGATCGAAGCACTAGAAACAGGAGATAATCAGCTCGCCGCAGATCTTCTCGCGATACATTTGCGTTACGCCACTCAGGAGAGTGATCGGCTTGCCAAGGAATATTTCGTCTCGAATGAAGGCCGGCTTCAGAATCATTACAAGAAGAACTGAAAGTTTTGATTTCAACAACTTCAGGACCTGTCCGGGTTCCTGGCTCGGATACAACACATCTCCGTGAAAGCCATGAGGCAATGACACTGAATCCATCACACCTGAATTTGTAGTGCTTTCCGGGTTGCCGCTCTCCGGACGGCGACCGCCGGTCACCATTTGAACATCCCGCCAAGGAATTGACCATGACACGCTCCGCTCCCCAGGTTCCAATCGAAGTCGACTGCCAGACGGGCATCTGGCTGACCGACGGCATGCCGATGATCTACCTGCCACGCCATTTCTACGTTAATCATCACGAGGCGCTGGAGCGGGCATTCGGCCGGGAAGCGCTTCGCAAGGTGCTGCACGAGGCCGGATACAAATCCGCCTGGGAATGGTGTGCCAAGGAATCCAGGGTTCACGGTCTGCGCGGTCTGGATATTTTCCGCCATTATCTGAGCCGGCTGTCCCTGCGCGGGTGGGGACAGTTCGCGCTGCACGAGCTCGACGAGCAATCGGGCGCCGCCCGGATCGGGCTGACGCATTCCATCTACGTGGAGCACTACGGTCAGAAGTCCGGTACGACCCTGTGTTATCCCTTCACAAGCTGGTTCGTCGGCGCTCTCGAATGGGCCGGCAACGACCTGCAGCGCGCCTGGAAGCTCACGGCGCAGGAGGTGGAATGTGCAGAGCAGCAAGGGCACGATCATTGCGTCTTCGAGGTTGCCCCGGTGTCCTCCTAGGCGCATCCCCACCACTGTTCAAATCACACAAGCTTCACGTGCCGAAAGAACACCCCCATGCCCGCGATGACGCAAGACCTTGTCGACCTGGCCCGCAAACTGATCGCCCTCGACACGATCAACCCGCCCGGCCAGGAAAGCGAAGCCGTAATGTTCTGCGCGTCCTGGCTGAAGAACATCGGGTTCGACTGCACCGTTCATAGTCATTCCCCAACGCGCGCCAGCCTGATCGCGACGCGGGAGCGGGGCAGCGGGCTGCCGCTGTGCTTCAGCGGCCACCTCGACACAGTACCCTTGGGCAACGCTCCGTGGACCCGTCCCCCGTTCGACGGGCTGACAGAGGGAGACTGGCTCTTCGGACGCGGATCGAGCGACATGAAGGGCGGTGTGGCGGCATTTCTGCTTGCATGCCGAGAAGTCACCTCGGTCAAGGGTGGCGTGACGATCATCCTGACAGCCGGAGAGGAAACGGGCTGTGATGGCGCGCGTTGGCTGGCGGAGGCCGGCGTGCTGCCCGCTGCGGGGGCGATGATCGTGGGCGAATCCACGGACAACCGCCCCCTGGCCGGACACAAGGGCGCCTACTGGCTGAAGCTAGTGACGCACGGCAAAACGGCCCATGGCGCCACGCCGGATCGCGGCGTGAACGCCATCCTCAAGGCGACGCCGCTGCTCTCCCGCCTGACCGGGCTCGATCTTGGCGTCTCGCATCCCGTAATGGGGCGGGCGACCTGGAATCTCGGCACGATCCATGCCGGCCTGAACACCAATTCCGTGCCCGACCGCTGCGAGATGACGCTGGATCTGCGCTCGGTCGATGGTATCACGCACGCCGAAATCCGGGATAAGATGGGAGCGCTGGCCGGCCCGGATATCGATATCGAGACGCTTCTCGATCTGCCCGCAGTCTGGACCGACCCCGACGAGCCGTGGTTTGCGCAATCCGCCGGCACCATCGCCCGGATCACCGGAGTCGCGTCCGAACCTGCCGTCGCAAGCTATTTCACCGATGCATCGATCCTGAAGCCGGCGATGCAGGATCTGCCGGTGATGATCCTCGGCCCCGGCTCCGTCGATCAGCCGCACAGCACGGACGAGCATATCCGCATTTCGCGCATGATCGAGGCGGTCGAACTCTATTCCGCACTGCTTCGCGAGTGGGACGGCCGCAAGATCGCGTAACGATCGTAAACCGGGAAGCGTGCTTCCGCCTTACGCCGCCGCCTGTTCGAAAAGCCAGTCCTTGAAGATCCGGATTTCGCGATTTGCCTTCCTGCGGTAGACGACATAGTAGTCGTAATTCGTCAGCATGGTATCGAACGGCGCGACCAGATCGCCCTTCTCGATCTCGGCGGCCAGCAGTTGCGGATTGCTCAGGGCAACACCCTGACCGTTGATCGCCGCATGGATCCGCACGTTGGTGTCGTCGATGAAAACATGGCGCCTCGACCCGAGACTGGCATCTCCGGCCAAGGCGAGCCAACGCAGCCAGTTTCCATATGTCCCCTCGTGCAGCAGCGTATTGGTCCGCAGATCGGAAAGCTGTTGCGGCTTTCCGTCGTTGCCGCAAAGCGTGGGACTGCATACCGGCGTGAGTCCGCAAGGCATCAGGAACTCTACATCCACATCGGGCCAGTTTCCGTCACCGGCGAGGATCGCGATATCGAAATCGTCGCTGTCGAAATCAACTGTGCCGTTCGTATGATTGAGCCTGATCTTGCAATCCGGATGCAGCTCATAAAATCGGGAGAGCCGCGGGGACAGCCAGTTGGAGGAGAGCAACGGACGCAGAATGATGGTTATGACGTTATTCCAGGGCTCCGATTTCGCCTCGTCGACCGCCACGGCTATCATGTCGAATGCGTCGCGCACCGAGCCATACAGGGCACTGCCGGTCTCCGTCAGGCTCAACCCGGATGGCGAGCGCTGGAATAGCGGCTTGCCCATATAGTCCTCAAGCAGCTTTACCTGATGGCTGATTGCGGACTGGGTGACGTTCAGCGCCTCCGCTCCGCGCGTGAAGCTGAGATGACGAGCGGCGGCCTCAAATGCCTTAAGCGCGTTCAGGGGTGGCAGACGGGACATGGATGACAACCTCGCTGACGTCCTTGGAAACCGCTCTGGTCGCTTATGCAGCGTGCGTCAGCCGGCGGTGTCAAGGAAGATGGAGCGGCGGCTCCGGATCACCCTCGCCGCTCGAAGTCTTGCCTTTCAGGGCGCTTCAGCCCCAGATTCTCGCGCAGGGTCGTGCCGGTATAGGCGGAGCGGAACAGCCCCCTGTCTTGAAGTTCGGGCACGACCAGGCGCGCGAATTCGTTCAGTTCGCAGGGCAGGACGGCCGGCTGGATCAGGAAACCATCCACGGCGTAGTTCTCGAACCAGGACTGGATCTCGTCCGCCACGTCCACCGCGGTGCCCTTGACTACGTGCTGGCCGCGACCGATCCCATATTCCTCATACATCTGCTTCAGCGTCAACTCCCGCTCGAAAAGATAGGCATAGCGCGGATTGGTTCGGCGCTCTTCGGCCGAAATGTATTTTTCAGGCAGCGGCTGATCGACATCGCAATCGGACAGATCGATCCCGCCAAAGACGTTCGACAGCAATTCCTTGCCGATCGCCGGATGGATTTTCTCCTGCAGGTATTCGATCTTTTCATCGGCCTCCCTGCGGGTGTCGGCCACGATCACATTCAGCCCCGGCATGATCAGAATATCGCCCTCCTCGCGTCCTGCGCCGACAGCCGCGTTTTTCAGCTCGCGGTAGAATTTCTGACCTTGCGCCAGACTGTGCAGGGGCGTGAAGACGACCTCGGCGTGCTGTGCGGCCAGGCTCGTCCCCGTGACCGAGGCGCTGGCCTGGAACAGCACCGGATAGCCCTGGGGAGGCCGCGCCATGTTAAGCGGGCCGCGGACCCGGAAATAGTCGCCGACATGATCGAGCCGGTGCAGCTTCCGCGGGTCGAAATAGCGCTGGCTCTCACGGTCCCGGAGGAAAGCGTCGTCGGCATAGCTGTCCAGCAACCCCTTGACGACCTCGACGAACTCGCGCGCCCGTTCGTAGCGCGCGGTATGGTCGAAGTGCACGTCGCGACCGAAATTGTAGGCTTCCGACGCATTGCCCGAGGTGACGATGTTCCAACCCGCCCGACCACCGCTGATATGGTCGAGCGAAGCAAATTTCCGCGCGATCTGATAGGGTTCGTTATAACTGGTGGTTGCCGTCGACACGAGGCCGATATGGGCGGTCACAGCGGCGAGAGCGGGCAGGAGCGTCAGCGGATCGAAGAAAACCATATATTGCGGCCAGCGCGACAACGCCTCGAGATTCCCGTCGCGGGTGGCCTGCGCGTCGGCGAAAAAGATCAGGTCGAACTTCGCGGCCTCCGCAGTTTGCGCTAGTTCCTTGTAGTGCGTAAAATTGGTGCCCGCGTCGATCTGCGCTCCTTCATGCAGCCAGGCGGCAATGTGGTTCCCCGTCGGGTGGAAAAGTGCACCTAGCTTGATCTGTTCTTTTCTGACACTCGCCATCACAAACCTCCAGTCCGCAACGCATCACGCCAAGACGCGGGAAGTGTTTCCCGGATGCCCGGCTTCAATGATTCCCGGCGGCCGGCCCCTCCGTTGTCAGCAGCGCCCGCACATCGATCGCGGCGACGCCGCTGGCGTTGGCCATCAGGGGGTTCACCTCGAGATCAACCAGCCGGGAATCGAGTGCTTGAGCCACATCGCCCATCCTTACGATCGCCTCGGCTACCGCCTCCAGAGCGATCCTCGGCCTGCCCCGCCAACCGTCCAGCAGCGGCCAGATGCGCAGCTTGCGCAACATCGCCATCGCCGTCTCCCGGCTGACCGGCGCAAGCGCGATCTGCACGTCGGCAAGAAGTTCAACCAGCGTTCCTCCGGCCCCGACCGCGATCACCGGGCCAAGGCCAGGCTCGTTGCGGATGCCGACCAGGAGTTCGACGTCGGCGTCGAACATGGACTCGACCAGCACCCCGTCGATCGGCGCATCGGGGAGCGCCGTGGCGACCCCGGCCCTGACCGCCTCCCAGGCACGATGCAGCCCCGCTTCGTCAACGATATTGATCTTGACCGCACCGACATCGCTCTTGTGGATCAAATCCCGGCAGACCGCCTTCATCGCCACCGGATAGCCCAGCGTTGCCGCAGCAGCGCAGGCTTCATCCAGATTTGCGCAGAAATGGCCGGCAACCACCGGCACGCCGAACGCCTTGACCAGACCTTTGGCCTCGGGCTCGGTCAACCGCCCCTGAAGGTCGGACAAACCGGCGGGAGGGCGCTTCGGCGCCGACCTCTCCCCGACGCACAGCGGACCAGCGCGCCGCATCTCGCCGTAGGTCATCACCGCGCGCAGCACGCGCACCGCCCGATCGAGCGAATCGAAGAACGGAAGCCCGCGCGACCGGCAATAGGCGCGCGCCCCATCGGCTGCCGCCCCCGGGGTGAACCACAGGACGAAAGGCTTGCCCGAAGCGGCCAACGCCTCGGCCACCTCGGCGCAGATTTCGGTATAGGGACGGGAGGTATTGAGCGCCGCTATCACCGCGGCGACCCGCTCGTCCGCGGCCAAGACTCCGGAGCATGCCCCCGCCACGGCGTCCATACGCCCTGACGCGGCATGGACGCCGCCGAAGTCGACAGGATTGCGGGCATAGGCCGGCAGCAGATGATCGAGCAGGCGGGAACGTGTTCCCTCGCCGGGTTCGGCGAGCCCCAGGCCGTTTTCGGCCAGCTTGTCGGCTGCGATGGTCAGGCTGCCGCCGGAGGTCGAGACCAGCCCGACGTCCCCCTCGCCCGGCATCCCACAACGGATCAGCAGATCGGCGGCACGGATCATATCGTCGGGATCATCCATCAGGATGACGCCATGCTGCTCGCAGACCGACCGCAGCACATCATAGGAGCCGGCGACGCTCGCGGTATGCGACATCGCCGCCGAGACGCCGGCGTCAGTACGCCCGGCCTTGTAGAGAAAAAGCGGCTTGTTTGCGCGGCCGCAAGCCCCGGCAAGCCGCACAAACCGTCGGAGATCCTTGAACTCTTCCATATAAAGGCAGATCGCATGGGTTTGCGCATCCGCGATCATCGCCTCAAGGAAATCGCAGGCTTCGAGATCCGCCTGATTGCCCAAGGAGACGCAACGAGAGAAGCCGATGCCGTCGGTACGCGCCCGGTCGTAAAGAGAGACCATCAGGCCGCCGCTCTGGCTTATCAGCCCGATCTGTCCCGGCAGCAGCCCGTTGTCGTCGAACACAACCGATGAACAGAGTGCGAGATTCCGCGACGGTATGATGAGCCCCATGCAGTTGGGGCCGAGAATGCGCATTCCCGTCTCTCGCGCGATGCGCATCAGCTCTTCCTGGCGGGCCCGCCCGTCGGCATCCGCCTCGGCGAAGCCCGTGGTCACGATAATGCAGCATCCAACCCCCGCAGCCGCGCACTCGCGACAGATGTCGACCACAAGCTGCGGGCCGACCGAGAGCAGCGCCAGATCAACAGGGCCCGGGGCCTCGGCAATATGGGCGACGGCCCGCAGGCCCATGATTTCCGTCTCCTTCGGATGGATCGGCACGATCTCGCCGCCGAAGTCGAATTTCAGAAGCTGGGCAATGACCCTGGAGCCATATTTGGTGGGGTCTTTCGATGCGCCGATCACGGCGACGCTGCGGGGGTTGAGGATCGTCTCGATCCGGGATGGAAGGGGCGCACAGTTGTTGTCGGGCATTTCAGGATCCGGTTAACGTATCTTGTCAGGGCATCGGCTAACTTGTCAGCCTTTCGTCCCGGTCTTGTCCCGCCAGTTCTGCTGGCCCGAGGCGCCTTCGAAGCTGAGCCGGTGCAGCCGGTAGAGGTTCTGGCCTTGCTGGACGGCGGTCTCCCAGGGCAGGTTGAAACCCATGTCGAGCGCCTCCATCTCGACGCGCACGGCATTAGGCGGCATTTTCGCGACTTTCGCGGCAACCTCCTCAGCCGTTTCCAGCACCTTGTTGTCGGGCACGACGCGGTTGATCAGATGGATGCGGCGAGCTTCTTCCGCATCGATATAGTCACCGGTCAGCAACAGCATCGCCGCTTCGCAATAGGGAATGTGCTGCGCAAGCTGCATTCCGGCGCTCATGCCGGCATAGCCATAGGCGACTTCCGGCAGGCCGAATTTCGCACTCTGTCCGGCGATCCGGATACAGGTCAGCCGCAACAGATAAACTACGCCCTGGCCGATGCAATAACCGGAAACAGCGCCGATGATCGGCTTGAAGCGACGCAGCCGCATGATGTCTTCTTCCCAGCCGGGACGCGACGGCTGCTCGCCCTCGTTCTGGTGGAGAAAGAGGTAGGCATCGAGCTCCTGCTCCCGCGTTCGCTCCGGCCTGAAGTTGTTCTTCAAGTCCGCGCCCGCCGAGAAAGCTCGGCCGTCCGCGCCCATGAGAATGCCCACCCGCACATCGGCATCGAGTTCGAACTCCCTCAGATGGAAATAGAGCTCCTTGTGCATCATCGGGGTGAAGACGTTCACCTTCCCGTTGTCGATAATGAAATATCCGATCCCGTCTTTCTTTTCGTAGCGGACAGTCACGTCGAAATCCTTTGAAGAGAAGCACGTCAAAGCAGGAGAGTGTTTTTTCTGGTCCGGCGGGGAACGAGATAACTTGAGCGGCGTCCGTGGATCCGTGCTGTTCGCCGCTCCAGCCGCCCGGCCTCCAGTTGCAAGCGACTGGGTTGGAGGCGGTCAGAGCGAAGCGTTAGGGGAACGGAACCAGTTCCGACTTCACGATATACTGGCCGCTATCAGGATACTGGGCCGCCATTTCCTGAAACTTGCCACTGAAGATCAGATAATTCAGCGACGCGTTGACGAAATTCAGGAAATCGGCCTCACCCTTCTTGACGACCCAGGCGCTCGGATGAATATTGAATGGCTCTTTCAGCAGCGATTTCGCGTTCGGATCCTGCTCGAGATAGCGCTTCGCCGCCGTGGAGTCGTTCAGGCCCGCGTCGGCACGGCCAGCGGCCACCTCCAGGAAGGGTGCGGCCTTGTTCGTGGTGTTCAGCTCGATGAGCTGCGCATTCGGCAGCGCGCGGCGTACGAATTCTGCGCCCGAACCGCCTTGCAGTACGGCGATCTTGACTTCCGGCTGGTTCAGGTCCTCGATCTGCGAGAAGCGTTCCTCGTCCTTGCGAACGACAAAGGACTCGCCGACAAACAGGAGCGGGCGCGTGAAGTCGATCGCCGCCGCGCGCCGGACTGTCATGAAGCTGTCCGCAATCGACAGGTCCACCGCCCCGGACTGGATCGATGCGATCAGGTTGGCGAAGGACAGTTCCGAATATTCGATCTTCACCCCGAGTTCGCCAAAGATATAGTTGGCGGCGTCGACGAAATAGCCGGTCATCTCGCCGGTCTTGGGGTCGCGATCGATCAGGGGAGGATAAAGACTATAGCCGATCTTCACCACTTTATCACGCTGGATGCGGTCGAGAATGCCCTGAGCTTGCGCGGTACTTACCGACGCCATGGCGAGGGCCACGACCGACAACAGCAACACCCCGGTCATTCTGAGGAAATTAAGCAGTCTCATCGTCTTTTTCTCCAGATGATTGGTCATTGTTTGTCACCGTGCGAACGACGGATCCGCTTGAGGAAATCAATCGTCCGGGGATGATTGGGATGGCCGAAGATCTGCGCGGGGGGGCCCTCTTCGGCAATGAGGCCTTCATCGACGAAGATGATGCGATCGGCGATTTCCTGGATGAAGGCCATCTCGTGCGTCGCGATCAGCATGGTCATCCCGTCGTCGGCGAGCTGGCGCATTACTTCCAACACTTCGCCGACAAGTTCCGGATCGAGCGCGGAGGTCGGTTCGTCGAAAAGCATCGCCTTCGGATGCATGGCCAAGGCACGGGCGATCGCCGCGCGTTGTTGTTGGCCGCCCGACAGAGTGCTCGGATAGGCGTGCAGCTTATCCTCCAACCCCACCCGGGACAGGATCGCCATCGCTTCTTCCGTGGCTTCGTCGCGCGGGACCCCGCTTACCATGATCGGCCCCTCGATCACGTTCTGCAGCACAGTCATGTGCGGAAACAGATTGAAGTTCTGGAACACCATGCCGATCTGGGCGCGCAGTTTGGTGAACCGCCGCTCGGTGTTGGGCACCCAATTGCCCCGCGCATTCTGCGAAGCGTCGACCCGCGCGCCCTCGAACCAGATCTCGCCGCTATCCGGCGTTTCGAGGAAATTCAGACACCGCAGCAAAGTGCTCTTTCCCGAGCCGCTACGGCCGATGACGCCGACGACCTCCCCAGGCCCGATCTCGACATCAATGCCCCGCAGGACGCTATTCGCACCGAACGTCTTCTTCAGACCGATGGTCTTAATCATCGACATGCTCATGACCGTTTCGCCCAATACTTCTCAAGCCACCGCGAGAGCCAGATCATCGGCAGGATCAGCGCTGCGAAAGCGATCGCGAGGGCCGTGTATATCTCGAACGGCCGGAAAGTTGTGGTGACGACACCATTCGCCTCGTGCATCAACTCATAGACCGCAAGTGTCGAAGCCAGCGTCGTCAGCTTTACCAGGTTCGCCAACTCATTGATGAAAGGCGGGATCATCCGGCGTACAGCCTGCGGAAGGATGATCCGGCGCATCGCCGTCATGTAGTTCATTCCGATCGCCCGCGCCGCCAGGAACTGCCCTCGGTCGATCGAGGCGATGCCACCGCGGAATATCTCCGCCACATATGCAGCGGTATGCAGGCCAAGCCCGACCACGCAGGCCGAGAATGCCCCCAGCCGAACGCCCAGCAGCAGAGGCAACGCATAGTAAAGCCAAAAGAGCTGCACGAGCGTCGGCGTACTACGAAAGAATTCCACAAAGATCCCGGCCGGCAGACTGAGGATCCTACTCTTCGTGTTGCGCATAATACCGAGCGGAAGGCCGACCATCAGCGACACAAGCAACGACAGCGCCGTTAGCTGCGCCGTTACTATGGCACCACGGACAAAAACTTCCCGATAGTCCCATATGATGTATAGATGCCAATTATACTCCATGCTTCACCTCGAACATAGCAATGCCGGAGGCATGGAGCCAATACACCTGAATCGACTTCGTCCATTTCAGGCTGAAAGCAAACGCTCTTATTGGTTTATTCACGCGATTCCCCACTGACAGATAGATTTATTGGCGCCGGATTTTCCGCCGCGACAGATCGGGCACGCGGCCCGACACACGGGACCGCCACCACAGAAGCAGACTATCTCGATGCCGCACCATGTATCTCCCTGGAAACAGGAAAATACATTGGAGAGTTCCCCTGATGTTATTTATCGTAAATTGACAAATCAACCCTTATTAGTGCATTAAACGCACAAAAACAATCGATATTAATACAATAGTTGAACAAAAAATAACCGTATATGCTAATTTTTATTCATGCATCAACCTGTCGTCACCCGACTGAATAACGCAATTTCCCTGCAGAGCCTCCTCCCCGCCGGAATCACAAACAATCAGACATGCTGCCCCGCATTCCCCCGCGCGGATCGATTACCATTAGACCGGTCGACTAGACAGTCATCGCATTTAATGCTAACTATCGCGCCCTGTCAACGGGAACGACCATGTTGAAACAATTCCATAACAAAGGAGCAAGGGCATGAGGGCGCTGGTAGTGGACCAGGTCGAGGGCAAGACCTCTGCGGCATTGAGGGAGATCGAGCCGGCGCCGCTGGAAGACGGAAACGTGCTGGTGAAGGTCGAGTATTCGACCATCAACTATAAGGACGGGTTGGCGATCGCAAAGGGAGCCCCGGTGGTTCGGAAATGGCCGATGATCGCCGGGATCGACGGGGCCGGGATTGTCGAAGAGAGTGCGGACCCCGCCTTCCAGCCCGGAGACAGAGTCGTGGTGAACGGCTGGGGGCTGGGCGAAATCCACTGGGGGTGCCTGGCGGAAAAGGCGAGCCTCAAGGGAGCATGGCTGCAGAAACTGCCCCCCGCCCTGTCGAACCAGCAAGCAATGGCAATCGGTACGGCAGGCTACACGGCCGCCCTCTGCGTGACAGCTCTCGAAGAGCGCGGTGTGACTCCGGAAAGCGGGGACATCCTTGTCACAGGTGCGACCGGAGGCGTTGGGAGCATTGCGATCTCGCTGCTTTCGCAAGCAGGATTCCGGGTCGTTGCCTCGACCGGACATACGGCCGAGGCGGATTATCTGAAGGAGCTGGGTGCCGCCGAAATCATCGATCGGGAGACGCTCTCCGCTCCCGGCAAGCCGCTTCAGCGGGAGCGCTGGGCAGGGGCCATCGATGTGGCGGGAAGCACCACCCTGGCGAACATTTGTGCATCCATGCAATATGGCGGCACCGTCGCAGCCTGCGGCCTCGCGCAGGGCATGGACCTTCCGCTGACCGTCGCCCCCTTCATCCTTCGCAGCGTCGGACTGATCGGCATCGACTCGGTGATGGCGCCGATGGCCCGCCGCGTCGTCGCATGGGAACGGCTCGCCCGCGATCTGGACATGAAAAAACTTGACGCCATTTCCCGGGTGATTTCTCTAGACGAAGTCATCGAGAACGCCCCACGCATCCTCGCCGGCGAGATTCGGGGGCGTCTCGCTGTGAAGATAGGCTGACGGAGGCTCTCGCTCCGTATTAATAGACGACCGGTTGGTACACGATATGGATCTCAATTCCGAAACCATCTCAAAAAAACCCAAGAAGGCAGAGACCCGTGCCAGGCTCATCCAGATTGGAACCGAGATTCTGTCAGAGAAAGGTCTCGACGCCACCGGTCTGGATGAGGTGCTGCGGCTGTCCGGCGTTCCCAAGGGATCGTTCTATTATTATTTTGAAAGCAAGACCGATTTCGGCCTTGCCGTAGTCGATAACTATGCTTTCCTCTGGGAGCAGAAGCTTACACGCCTGCTGCGCGATCCCAGTGTCACTCCGCTTCAGCGGATTCACAATTATATTTCAGAAAGCATCCGCGGACTGGAAAAATATTCGTTTCGACGCGGATGTCTTGTGGGAAACCTTGCGCAGGAGCTTGCTGTCCTGGACGACGCGTTCCGGGCGCGTCTGCAGCAGGTGCTGAATAGCTGGGCACACTTCCTGCAATCTTGCCTGGATGAAGCCAAGAAAAATGGAGAGCTGGTCGCCGATTGCAACACCAGACAATTGGCGGAGTTTTTCTGGACCTCCTGGGAGGGAGCTATACTTCAGGCAAAACTGTGGCGTTCGACCAAACCGATCGAGCAGTTTCGCGAGGTATTCTTCCGCCTGATCAAAGCCCCGGCGGGCTGACCGGTTCATGGACACGCCGTCCCGAGCCGGCACGGCGGACAGAAATCGGAACCTTACCGCCGCGCCATCTCCTTATTGACGCGTCAATATCGTCCAAAAACGCCACCGTTTTCTGGTTCAATGCTCCATGCATTTGAAAGAATTGCAGGGCCTTTCCGATCGCTTATGATTGGAAAGGCTCTGTGGCGTCGAGCCAGAAAGTGTGCACACTTCTGGAAAAAATTTGATGCTTTAATAAATGGATAGAGTGGCGGCAGCGCGATGCCGGCTGAATGCCCTCCGCTCTAGACCATGTTGATAATGGCCCGTGGCACGGAATTCACCGCTTCGCCTCCGTTTTCGCCGACGATCGTCGTCTCCCCGAGGCCCATGCTCGTGCTCGTGGTCCCGTCGAACAGGATCATGTGCAAAAAGAATACCATGCCCGGCTCGATCACCTGGGGATTACCTGTCCAGAACATCGGCCAGTCCATCCAGGTCGGAGGATATGTTGCACCCAGCGTGTAGCCGCAGGCGCTCATGGCCGCCTCGCCGAAGCCCCGCTTGTCCATGACCTGCTTGTGGAGATCGAAAGTCTCGCCGACGGTTCGGCCCGGCCGAAGCGCTTCCTGACATGCGTCGAGCGCCTCGGCGCAGGCCTTGTACATGTCCTGCTGCAAAACGGAGGGCTCGCCAACGATTACATTATACATGGCGCAGGCATGATAATGGCGATAGGCGGCCGCCGGCTCGAAGAAGACCTGATCCTTCTCCCCGATGATTTCTTCGCCCGTATGGTAGCGTGCAAGCAGCGCCATTTTACCTGCACCTAGCGGCCAGCGGGACGCGGACGGATCACCGCCATTGGCGAGCAGGACCTGCATCATGTCGCCGAATATCGCCTTGGTCGACACGCCGGGGCGACATCTGGCAATGCTTGTCTCGCAGATCAGATCGCATATCTTTCCTGCCTTGCGTACGTACTCGAGCTCTCTCGGGCTTTTGACGAGGCGTAGCAGCCTTACGAGATCCGACGCGTCCACAAGGTTGCAGAAGTCGCACAGGGCGGCATCGACCGCCTTCGCCCTTTGCCCGGTGAATCCGTAGGCATGATACTCGACGCCCAGTTTCCTTCCCGCCATCCCGAAGTCTTGCAGCATATGGCGCAGATCGATCGCGGGATTGGCCGTGTCGCTGTCGCGCCAGATGCGGACGTCCTCGATGATCGATGTCATCATCGACTGGAGGCGATCGATCGGCCTCGTCAACAGCGCGCACCGCCCGTCGGCCCCCAGATACATGGTCTGGAACATGGAGTATCCCGACGTATCGTAACCCGTGAGATAGTACATGCTCTCCTGACGGAAGATGAGCAGGCCATCGAGGCCCTGCGCCTGCATCTGCGCGCAAGCGGCCTTCTTTCTGGCGAGGAATTCTTCTTTCGGAAAATGGAGCGTTGGCATGTGTCTTACCGGCCCTGTGTCACTAAAAGCCTCTATTTGAAGCACTTCGGAATTGCGACGCGGGAACGGATGTATGCTGGCCCCAGCACTAGAATCCGCGCCAAACAAAGTCGTGCATTGCACGATCCGATCCGGCCGGATCGTGCACTAGTCGATATCGGGCCGCTGATGGAACGGCAGCCGATCAACCCTGGGCGTCCACGTCTTCGACTGGATGAGCGACTGAACATGGCTGCAGACCTGATCGAGGCGGGCAAACCATACGTGATCGCACTCGCGCATATAGGCGATCAGATCGACGATCGCCGACAGGCGGGCAAGCCTGCCCGAGAGGAAGGGATGCCAGACGGTGATCCAATGCGCGCCATAGTCCCGAGTCGCATCGAATTCCGCGCGGAAAACTTCCATGGCGCGGCTGGGCGCCGAGATCGGCATCATGAAGTCGAAATCCCGGTTGTGCATGTAATGCGGCCAGTCATCCGATGTCCAGTCGACCGGAAACTCGATCAGGCTGCCCCGCTCGGTCGCCAGCACGGAGGGGATTTCGCCGCCCATCAGCGAGGAATCGTATTCGAAACCGGTGTCTACCAGCAGATCCGCGGACCGGTCCGAAAAGGTAAACCCCGGCGCACGCCATCCCCTCGGCTTCACGCCCACCTGTCTGACATAGGCCTCGATCGCCCGATCGAGCAGCTTCGCCTCTTCCTCCAGTGAAAGATCGTGCGATCTCTCGTGCATATAGCCGTGCAGACCTATTTCGTGGCCGTTATCGAGAAGCAGATCGACCGTGGCGGGATAACGCTCGATGACCCAACCGGGCATGAAGAATGTCTGCTGCAACTCCAGGTTTTTAAGCAGCTCGACGAGACGCGGGATCGCAATCGTCGGCTCATATCTCATAAACGACCGCGTTGAGACGAGCTTGCTCACGCGCTCGCGATGCCGGTAAGCAAGACCGCTTTCGACGTCGATGTCCCACGTGAGTGAAACGCAACACTTTTTGCCCTCGGGCCACGGAATGGGATTGGCAATCATGTCTGGCTCATCTGACAAGGACGCATGACGATCGGGTTCGATAGCGCTGCAGCCGCATTTTCAGGACACGTCCTGCAGCGGGACTGAAACGACATCATAGCCAAAAAGCCACTGAGGGTCCCGCGCTCCGCGCCCGATCTTGTTTTCCTGCGAGGCGAGCTGCACTTCGGCAGTACGCTCGAAACGATTGACCTCGTAAAGCCGGAAGGCGAGTTCCATATCCGTGCCGTCGACAGCTTCAATGCAGCGAACCAGCATTGCCGCATCTTCCACCGCCATGCCGCCGCCCTGCCCCAGATGCGGGGTCATGGGATGAGCCGCGTCGCCGAGCATGGTGACGCGGCCCCTGCTCCACGGACGCTGAGGGGGACGTATCATCATCGGCCAGCGGCTCACTTCCTCGCAATTCTCCAGGACGAGGCACGCATCGGGGTGGAATTCACTAAAAGCTGCCCGCATGTGTTCCAGGGAAATCGGCATCGGCGTCAGCTCATCGCTACGCAATTCCTCGGCGCCTGAGGCAACGATATTGTATTCGCCGCGATCCTCGCGCATGCAGTAAATCAGGACATAACGCTCTTCTGGGCCCCACCAGCGGATATAGTCGGCGAGTTCGAGCCTGCCCTTGAGTTTCGCGGTGGGAGCGACCGCGCGGTAGGCCACATGGCCGAAATAGATGGGCGGCTCGGTTCCGAGCAGATATTCCCTGACCTTCGAGTGCAGACCATCCGCCCCGATGACGGCATCGAACGACAGTTCAGTTCCATCCTCGAAGCGTACCCGAACAGAGGATTCGTCAGACTTCAGCCCCGTCAAACGCTTCCCCAGTTGCACGGTATCCGGCGCAACCGCGGCGACAAGCATGTCATGCAGATCTGCCCGGTGGAACGCCATGAACTCCGAGCCGTATTTCTCAGCAAGCTCCAAATTGTCGAACGTATAGAAGGTTTCACCAGTGTCCCACTTCCGGTTGGACTTGGACAAGGGTCTGATGCCGGTCTCCAGCATCGTCTTTCCAAGACCCATGGCATGAAACACGCGTGTTCCGTTGGGTCCGAAATTAATGCCAGCCCCAAGACGGCGGAATTCGGGCGTCTGCTCGAATACAGTGCATTCATATCCGGCATTCTGCAGGAAAATTGCCGTAGACATTCCACCAATTCCGGCACCGATTATTGCAATATGAGGACGACTCTGTTTCGACATTCGCAATCCATAGTCTCAAGAGCAAAGAAGAGGCTCCTGAAAGTAGAAGCATCTATCAATCTCTAATGATAGAAGGATAAATATTTTGGGCAAACGATATATTTTAATGGGGGTATCGAAATCACTCATGCAATGGCCATAGCCTCCCGCCCGGACGCCGACGATGAAGGCGCCGGCACGCAGGATGCACGGTGGGCATCGCCTCCAGCGCTGCAATCGCAGCCGGATCTTGCGAATTGAAGGGCAGTCAACCACAAGCAACGTGGGCGAGAGGCGACCCGTCGAGGCGCTGAATGGTGCATTTGTATGCGCCATTCGCAGCCGCCTCGTGGTGGAGGCCGATCCGCAGGGCCTCCACCCCTTCGATATTGCCGAGGAAGAGCAGCGATAAGGGGCGGTCCAGATGTCTGACGTGATCTTCCCCCCAAGTGCTGAAGGCACGGCCGACAAGCGCGGCATATTCGGCACAATACAACAGGCCTGCTCCGTTGAATTCCTCAAAGGGACAGGGGCAGAAGCTCGTTTCCTTCTTGAAGCCGTCGTCCGGAGCGGCCCACTGGCGCAAGCCGGCGATTTCTTCGGACAGAAGACTCTCGCGCACCGCTCCTTCAGGCCTGAAATGCTTGACCAGAGAGCGCCCGATGGATCCCTTGTCCTTGCCGGCGCGTGAAACGAAAACGGACTGTACGACAACCATGCCGATCTCGGCGCCGTCCACGGCCAGACAATGGACACTCTCCATCCTGCCGTTGGATACGGGATAAAGGTCGGAGCGAATCGACAGCACGGTATTCGCCCGTCCTCGCGAAAGACGCGCATCCACCTTGAGAGCCGAAGTGGCGGGATAGGCTTCGCCCCCATCCGGGGCGCGAAAGTCGGCATCTTCCAAGCCAAGCCGCCGCGCCAGCAACAACCAGTGGCGGTGTCCGAGTTCCTTCAGCAGCCAGGTCCGCGCCAGACCGAACGGTGTCAAGTGCGGCATACCCAACAGGATATGCGGGTGAAGCGCTCTTTCCATTGGATCCCTGGAACCAGGGGCAGAGAAGCGCCGGCAATCGCGTGGCATTATGTTCATGGGAGGGCTTCCATTTGTGAACTGGAAGAAGCGTGTCCGGGCGCTGCGATCCTGTCGGCAATGAAGTCCGCCAGATGATCCACGATGTATGCGGCGTCCTTGGCTATGCCGAGAAAACGGCCCGAGCCCCAGGTCCACAGCCAGGGCAGGCCGAGCACGTAGACGCCCGGAACTCCGGTAACGCCGCGCCGCTGAACCGGATAGCCGGTTCCGTCGAAAATCGGCAAGGCCGCAAAAGACCAGTCCGACCTGAATCCCGTCGCCCAGATGACGCTGGTGATACCCGCCGCCTCGAGGTCGAGTTCCGTCACTTCCTGCTCCGGTTCCCAGAGAGGTTGGTAGACGCTCGGCGGCGGTGCTTCGATGCCGTTCTCGGCGATATGAAGGTCGATCCGCGCGTTGATGCCGTTATAGATGCGGTCTGCCTCGTCGAGGTTCTGCTTCAGATTAGGCCGGAAGCTCATCCGGCCGCTGGAAACTGTCTCCATGCGACCGTAGAGCTTCATACCTTCCCGTGCGAACTTGCGCAGGTCGATGTCATGACCACCGTCGCGACCGGTGAGATAGTGGTTCGTGTCATGCTTTTTCTTGCCCATGCCATCGTGTTCGATGGTGATTGCGTACTGACCGATATCCGTCAGCCAGTCGACGACGTCACGGCCGCGATAGAAGCGGGCGCAGCGCGGAGCGTTGCCGGTGGCCAGATGGACCTTGCGTCCTGCCAGATGCAGGTCCTCCGCAATCTGGCAGCCCGACTGGCCTGAACCGACCACCAGGACGGCACCTTCCGGCAGCGACGCCGGATTGCGGTAATCGACGGTATGAACCTGCAGGATTGATTCCGGCAGTTTTTCCCCAGCGCGTGGAATAAAGGGATCAGCATAGAGGCTTGTCGCGATGATGACGCTCTCGGTCGACACGGTGCCGGCCGACGTTTCGATCCGGAAACGGTCGCCCTCCGGCTCGACGAGCCTCACCTCGGTGTTTTCCAGAACGGGGGCCCTCACCTTTTCGATGAAACGTTCGAGATAGGCGATGATTTCGTCCTTGACCATGAAGCCGTGAGGATCATTCCCGTCATAGGGATGATCAGGCAGCAAGCATTGATAATTGGGGGTGACGAGGCAGAAGGCATCCCAACGTTCGGTCTTCCATTTGTGTGCGGCGGTCTTCTTCTCGAAGACAATGTGATCGATGCCTGCCTTCTTGAGATAGTAGCTGGCGGAAAGACCCGCCTGACCACCGCCGACAACGACTGCGGTGTAACGCTTCTCGAGAGAGAAAGAGATCATGGGACACCTTTTAAGGGAGAAATTGCTTGATACGGATTTCGGCCTGCGGATCGCGGAAAGCTGTTGCCTTCCGTTCGATGCGCGCAAGCTGGGCGAGAGCAAGTGAACAGGCGTGACCGTAGCGCGCCTTCACACGGTCGCTGGCAATGGTCAGCGCCTGTCGGCTGCGAGCAAGGAAATCAGGCAGCAGATAGCTGGCACCCTCGTCGAAGTAATCGCGGACGACCAACGAGGGCGAATAACATTCCTCATCGCTTCCATCCGGCCAGGTCACCACAAAACGCATTTCAGGCATGGGCCACCTCCGTCTGCTCGAGAAAGGCGCAATAAGCCGGCACGTGGGAAAGCGCGACTGACCGCCACTCATGTCGGGCCGCGACGGTGCGGCCCGCTTCGATGCAGACGCGGCGGATGCCGGCGGACGACACCATCATCATCGCATCTGCGATTGAGGCGGGATTTCTCGGGTCGCACCAGACCGCCGCTTGCGGCGGTACATACTCGGTGAAGGGCGGGGTCGACGAAAGAACCACCGGCACGCCGCTCGCCATCGCTTCCAGAACGACAAGCCCGAATCCCTCCTTCAGCGAGGGAAAGACCAGCGCATCGGCGCTACGAAACAGGGCTGGCATATCCTCGTCCGCGACGCCGCCAAGAATATCAACCGCGTCGGCGACGGTCGGTTTCGCCGCGAGCTCCGCAGCAAATCTCGCCTGATATCCCCGGTGGTCGAGCAAGGACAGGCCGCCGGCAATCCTCAGCCGTGCATCCGGACGGAAAGCCAGCACCTGCGCAAAAGCTTCGAGGATGCCAAGCGTATTCTTGCGCTCCTCGACCCCGCCGATAGCGAGAAAAACAGGGCCGGCAGTTTGCGGCAACTGCCTGGCAAGCCGGAGGTCACTTTCATCCTTCTCTGGCGTGAACCGGGCCGTATCGACACCGTTTCCGATGCAGGTCGCCACGCGTCCGCATTCGTGGAAATAGCGGCGCCAATGGTCGCTGACGGTGAAAAGACGGTCCGCGCAGTCAACTGACCTGGACTGGAGCGCCATCAGGTGCGGGTCGGCGAAGCTGTCGAGATGATGAACGGTGCGACAATACCCCTCGATCAGCCCCCTCTCCTTCAAGGTCGCCATCGCATTGCCTGAAATGCCATCATGGGCATGGAAGAGGTCGAAGCCGGCCGTCCCGTTCCGCTCGAAATGACGCACGTAGTCGTCAATTCGCTGCTCGACCATGGCCGTCATGCCGGATGCCGCTGGCGCGACGGGGAAGCTGTGCAGGACACAGCGCGCAGCGCGGAAGAAGCCCTTTCCGGAGACATCCGGCGCATGCAGCACCACCTGATGGCCGAGATCACAGAGTGCTTCGGAAAGCTGGAGAGCGTGGACCACGCCGCCGCGCGGATTTGTGGAATGGGCAAGCATGGCGATGCGCAGGCTGGTGATCATTCGGCAACCTCCCTGCGATGGAGCTGCATAAGCGGCTGCGAAGCATGGTCCCGGATCAGCGCCTTCTTCTTGCCCGATGACACACTCACCGCCGACCCTTCGGTGACAGCGCCGATGACGGCGGCTGTCAGATCGCGGCCGGCAAAGAGCGAAAGGACGCTCTCCGCATGCTCGGATGGAACCGACAGCAGATAGCCATAACTCGGAAAAGATGCGATCCAGCGCGACAACGTGACGTCAGGGGGAACCGGGATCCGATCGAGATCGATGTCGATGCCGACACCCGAACATTCTGCCAGCATGATTGCCGTGCCGACGATGCCGCCCTGGCTGATGTCCTTCGCTGCTTTCGACCATCCGGCCTCGGCGATCCGGGGCAGGAGATCGAGGTCTGCGCGCAGGCGTGCCGGCGGCGCGGTGGTCGCGGCCTCCCAGTTGTCGAAAGGCTCACGATAGCGTCCGCGATGATCAACAACCGCAATCAGAGCTTCTCCCGGATTCGCGTCGAAGCTGGTCAGCAGCCGCTTCGCCTTGCCGAGTACCGCGACCGAGAGCTGACCGCGATCCGTCTTGAGATTCGTATGGCCGCCGACGATCGGCACAGCGAAGGCTTCGGACGCCGCCTTGAGGCCGGCGAGAACCGGTGCGGCATGCGCTTCGCCATTCGCCCAGATCGCATTGACCACCGCGATCGGGCGTCCGCCCATGGCGGCGATGTCGGAGAGGTTGACCATGACGCCGCACCAGCCCGAGAACCATGGATCGTCAGCCACGAATTCGTTCATGAAGCCCTCGATGGCGAAGAGCAGATAGCCGTCGCCATCAGGGATTGCCGCACAATCATCGCCGACGGCGATAGGTTGCCCGGCCAACCGAAGGCCATCTGCAACACCGGCGATATCGCGCTTGGCCGCAATGCTCCCACTTGCCCGCAAGGCCTCGACGATGGAGTGGAACGCACTTGCCACCATGGTCAGGCCGCCTTTCTGGGAAGAGCGACGAAACCGGCCTCCGGGGAAAAGCACGGCGGATAGTAGTTGAGATCGGCCTGCATGCGCAGATGGGGCCTGCCATGGATCTCCAGTTCCTCGATCACCCTCCAGTGCAGGCGACGGAAGAGCAACCCGTTCTGCGCCTGCACACTGGCGAGGAAAGTGTGGCAGCCCATGGCGTGGGCGGACGAGACCGCAAGCCGGATGAGGGTCGTGCCGAGCGCACCGATCTTCCGGTAATCCGGGTGCACCGCAAGCCGCGAGCCCCACCAGACACCTGGCTCCGCCTCGTGGATGCGGACCGTCCCCACCACGTCGTCGGCAACGACGCCAAGCATCGACAGCGCGACGATCGGCGTGGCAGCGTCATCGATCGCGTCGCGGTCGTCTCCGGCAAACAGGCCCTGTTCGTCACAGAACACGGCGCGGCGTAGCGCGTGCGCGCGATCCCGCTCCCATGCGGAAGTCGCGAATTTCACCTGATACTCGGCGGCGCGAAATATCGGAATCGGATGGACGATCATGCCGTCAGCCTCCTTTCGTAGGTAGAAAGAGCAGAACAGGCGCCGCACTTGCCGCAGCCAGCCTTGATGTCGACGGCCTTCAGCCCGCTCACGACCAGCATTTCGGCCAACGGCTTGAGAATCGAATGCATGAATTCCGGCTTCGGAGTCGGATGGCTTTCCAGCGGTGTTCCAGAGATCGGCACGAAGGGCACAACGAAGGGGTAGACGCCGATTGCGACCAGTTTCTCGCACATGTCGAGAACGGCCTGACGCGTATCCCCGAGGCCGGCGAGGATGTAGGTCGAGACCTGCCCCCGACCGAAAATCTTCACTGCCGACTGGAATGAGGCCATGTATTTCTCGACTGGTACCTGAGCCTTGCCGGGCATGATGCGGGTGCGAACCTCTGGCGTGACGGCTTCGAGATGCATGCCGAGCGTATCGATGCCGGCCTCCTTCATGCGCCCGAACCAGATATCGTCCTCCGGCGGCTCGCATTGCGCCTGGATCGGCAGGTCGACCGCAGCCTTGATGGCGCGCGCGCTGTCGGCGAGGATAGCGGCCCCCCGGTCGTCTCCCTTCGGCGTTCCCGTCGTCATCACCATGTGCTTGACGCCGTCGAGCTCGACCGCTGCTTTCGCGACCTCGGCAAGTTGCTCGGGCGTCTTATGGGCGATGGTACGGCCCGCGGCGAGCGATTGGCCGATCGCGCAGAACTGGCACGTCTTGGTGCGGCTCTGGTAGCGGATGCACGTCTGCAGCACCGTGGTCGCCAACACGTCACGCCCGTGCAGCACGGCGATCTTCGAATAGGGAATACCGTCCGCAGTGACCCTCTCGTAAAAGCGAGGCCGCAGAGGAAAGCTCACCTCTCCCAGAACTTTCCCCTCGCGACTGATCCGGCTCCTGCCTTTGTCATCGGGTTTCTCGACCAGATAGGGGCTTTCGAAGGCCGGTGCTGTATGCACCGGCACCATGACGGTCATGCCATCGATGGTCAGCGCCTTGTGGTCGGAAGGTCCGGCCCCGCCGCGGCGACTTTCGTGACCCGCTTTCGGGTCAACCAGTCTCGCCCCGTAGGACTGCAATTCGTTGATCAGCGTTTCAGTCGAGGGAGACGGCTGAGGGTCCATCAGTTTCGCTCCTGTTCTGTGCGGCCGGAAAAGGGGGGAAGGCGCTGAGGGACGTGACCATCGGCGCGGCGACGCGGTTGTCGAGCGAAAGCTGGAGCAGTTCGGGCCGTGCGTAATGGCCGACTGAATCCATCATGCGCTTGCGCTTGACGATGAGGCTCATGTCGAGATCGGCGATCAGCATGCCCTCGCCTTCCGTCAGCGGCGGCACGACATGCTTGCCCTCCGGCGAGACGATGGCGGTCATGCAGCCCCCGCGCAGCGCCTTCTGCAATCCCCCATCGGGCGTGATGGACCGGATCTGCTCCTCCGTCAGCCAGCCGGTGGCGTTGACGACGAAACAGCCGCTTTCGAGCGCGTGATGGCGGATCGTCACTTCCATCTGGTCGGCGAAGATCGGTCCGACCAACGAGCCGGGGAACTGCGCAACGTGGATGTCCTCGTGCTGTGCCATGAGCGCATAGCGGGCGAGCGGGTTGTAGTGCTCCCAGCAGGCAAGCGCGCCGATGCGGCCGACCGCGCTTTCGACCACCTTGAGACCGGAGCCGTCTCCCTGCCCCCAGATCATCCGTTCGTGGAACGTGGGAGTGATCTTGCGGCGCTTGAGGATCAGGCGGCCATCCGCGTCGAAGACGAGCTGCGTATTGTACAGCGTCCCATGATCGCGCTCGTTGACGCCAAGAACGACGACGATCCCGAATTCGTTGGCAGCGCCGGCAACGGCCTCCGTCGTCGATGAAGGCACCGGCACTGCTTCCTCATAAAGCCGGACATGTTCGCGGCCGGAGAGAACCGGCGGCAGCACGAACGAGAAATAGGGATACCAGGGCACGAACGTCTCGGGAAAAACGACCAGTTCGGCCCCCTTCGACGCAGCGTCCCGGATGGACTCCAGCACGCGGGCGAGCGTCTTCTCACGGGACGTGAGGTCCGGCGCGATCTGGGTGGCGGCCACTCTCACAGTTTTCTTGTCCACGGGCGAGCTCCTTTGGTTTCGGGCAAGCGCGGGACGAGCGGCGTCGCCCCGCGCGAAGGGTCAGAGCGTCCAGGTGTCGAGGATGAACGCGCCGTCACGGCGATGGATGAGGACGAGGTCGAGCACATCGAGGGGGCTGATCGGCTTGATCCCGGGGATCAGCGACGGCTCACCGTGGCCATATAGCGCCTGGAGCGCGAAGCGACAGGCATAGACCTTGCCGCCCTCATCCAGGAACCCTTTGATCTGGTTATTGAAATTCAGGTGCCCCGGAAAGGCTTCGTCGCCGAGCTTCGGAAATCCGCGCTGTACCCCGAGTGTGACGCCCGGACCATACAGAAGGACGGAAGTTTCGAACCCCTTGCGCTGCAATCTCTTGGCCTGCAACAGATTGACGAGGCCGATAGACCCTTCGAAGGCAACCGTGTGGAAGGTAATGAGGGCTTTCTCCCCCTCTTTGGCCTGAACATCCTCGAAAACCTTTTCCTCGTAATCGACGAAGAAATCGCCGGTCTCGTGGGTTGGCTTGGTAACTGCGGGCATTATTTGCTCCTCCGGCTGAAAGGCGTTCCCCAACTGCGGGGCACCTCACCGGATCTGCAAAGCCCGTGCCAAATTGATTCTGGACAAAAATCGCTCAATCGTTGTTCATTTACATTCAATTATACAGTCATTTGAGCGTCATTTGGCGAAATCCGGCTTATTTCCCCTGCATGGAAGTGCCGATTTATGCACCAAATGATAGATTCTTGATACAGTCAATATGCATTCTTTCCTGACCGAGTTTGAGATACCGGTATCGAATTCGAGCTGCAGACCTGGTTTGGCGGGTAGCTCCGACGGAATTCAGACACACGAAGGGACGCGCCCGGAAGAATGGCAGATGACAGACATTGAATGGATCGGTATACAGTCATTTGAACAGGACGGGGAATGACGATGAAGGAATGGCTACCGGATCTCAAGCGCAGCAGCAGTCCGCGTTACATGGCAATCGCCGACCTGATCGAGATGGATCTCAGAAGCGGCGTTTTGGTCGTTGGCGACCGGCTCCCGGCCCAACGCGATCTTGCCCGGCGGCTCGGTATGGATTTCACGACAGTGGCGCGCGGCTATGTGGAGGCCAAGAAGAGGGGGCTGATCGACACCCATGTCGGGCGCGGCACCTTCGTCACGGGAGGTAACGGCAGGGAACGACGCGGCTTTGCGTTCGATCTCACACCTGACCTGCGCAGGCTTCCAGCCATCGACTATTCGATGAACATGCCCCCGGAGCCGGATGACCCCGATCTCGTCCAACGCATGCGCGAGGGGCTTTGCTCGGTTGCGTCCAGCCTCGTGCCGCTCCTGCGATATCAAGGATTCGGCGGTGCCGAGATGGACAAGGATGCCGCAACCGCCTGGCTCAGCCGGCGAAGCCTCCTGCCTTCGCAGGAGAGGATTTTCGTAACGCCCGGCGCCCATCCGGCATTGCTGGCCATTCTCAGTACGCTTGCCAAGCCAGGACAGGTCATTCTTGCGGAGAAGATCACCTATCCGGGCATCCGTTCGATCGCTGCCCAGCTCCGGTTGAGTATGCACGGCCTGCCAATGGACGAACACGGCGTTCTGCCGGATGCGCTGGCGGAGGCCTGCGTAACGCGCTCACCCAAGGCACTCTACCTCAATCCGACGCTTCAAAACCCCACGACACTCACGATTCCGGTCCAGCGGCGGGAGGAAATCTCTGCTGTCGCCCGCAGGTTCAACCTGCCGATCATCGAAGACGACGCCTATGGCTTCATTCCGCCGCAGGCGCCACCGCCTCTCGCCACCATGGTGCCGGACCTGACCTGGCATATCGCCGGGCTTGCAAAATGCATCGGAGCGGGTCTGCGGCTGGCCTATGTCGTGGCACCGGACAGGAAATCCGCCTGGCCCTTCGCTGCAGTCATGCGTGCCAATAACGTCATGGCCTCGCCGCTCAACACGGCACTGGCAACCCGCTGGATCGAAGATGGCACGGCTGACCTGATTTTGCGTTTCATCCGATCCGAATCCGCCGCCAGGCAGCAAATCGTCGCCAGCCTGCTGCCGGCTGGCAGCTACAGAGCAGACCCAATCAGTTTCAACATCTGGCTGCCGTTGAGCAACGGCTGGACGCGCTCAAGCTTCGGGACGCATATGCGCAACAGCTCCATCGGAATCGTTGCAAGCGATGCCTTCACGGTCGACGGCACGCCGGAGGAAGCCGTCCGTATCTGCCTCGGCGGACCAATTACCCGCGAGAAACTCAGAAGCAGCCTGGAATTCATGGTGCATGCACTCAATGGAACCCCGGAAACGGTCGGGTCCTTCGTCTGAAAAAGCGGATACGCACAAGCAGGACCTACCCCCCAACCCGGCCACCGCGACATAGATCTCGCGCCGGCCGGGATGCTTGTCCGCGAACCGGTCGGCGTCGTAGCCGCTGTCATCTGATTAAGCATAACAATCATGTAAGTTGAAAGACAGTCAAACAAGGACGCAAGCATTTTTAGCACGTTCGCCGATAACGGCAAGCAACAAGGAATAGAATAATTCTAATAATTGCCAATGGCGGCCCTCGCTCACGCATGCGTATGGAATTATTCTAATAAATATTCATTGAACAAGGGATATAATATACCTATACACAAGGCGAGATTAAACGAGGCAAGCAGTGGCGCTATGTGGTCCAATCCTCAGATGCTCGCACTCTATCGCACGCATCGGCCGGCGCTCATCAGCTATGCTGCCTCGATTGTCGGCTGTCGAGCTCGAGCCGAAGATGTCGTGCAGGAAGCCTATCTGCGCTTCATGCAAGTAGCGCCGAATGAGAAGGTGTTGCAGCCAGTGGCATATCTTCACCGTATCGTGCGCAATTTGGCGGTCGATTGGAGACGCCGCCTTGACGCAGAGACACGGGGTCAGGAAGAACGGCCTGAACAGATTGTTGACAGCACGCCTACTCCGGAATCCGAGGTGTTATATCGCGACGAGTTGAACTTGCTGGTTGCGGCGCTCGGAGAGCTCCCGGAAGCGACACGGCGTGCATTTGTCATGCATCGTCTCGACGGCATGACACTACAGGTCGTAGCGGAGGAGCTTGGCATTTCAGTCGCCGGAGCTCACCGTCTTGTGCAGAATGCACTTGTCCACTGCGCTCGCCGTCTCGCTGGTGACGACTGAATCGCAGCCTGAAAATTCCTTTGAAAATTCTACTTCCAGAAACGTCTTTTGAATAAGACGTCTTTTTGGACGCGTTCCAGCATTGACGGATGGGCCGCCATCGGCAAATCGAACATATAGGGGTAACATTCGTGCGGACGGGCTTGCTCCTGAAAGAAGCGCGGAGCAGGAACAGGCGCTTGGTCCAGGGAACAATGGGAATATGGCGGAAGCAAGGAAAGAAGAGGAAGACCCACTCCTGGAAGAGGCGTTTGAATTCCTCCTCGCTGTGGAGAGCGCCCCGGAAGACGTGACGCTGCGGGTTGCGCGTGACGCTTGGGTCGCGAAGAGCGAGTTGCACGCTCGCGCTTGGCGACGAGCCGAATATACGTGGCGTCTTTCAGGCGAGCTGTCGAAACGGCCCGAGATGCGAGATCGCGTAGACGGCGCCAGCTTCTCAACTGTGGGCGGGCGAACGCCGCTATCGAGTGCCCGTCCGGCGCCCGTCCAACCGCGACGACGATTTGTATCATCCCGCTGGGCGGCGCTGGCTGCTGCCATGCTGGTAGCGCTCGCGTTCACACTCCAGGCCCCTGATTTGCTGATCCGTATGAAAGCGGACTACGTGACTGGCAGCGCCGAGGTACGAGATCTCCTGCTACCGGATGGATCTCGGCTCTTTATGGATGCCCATAGCGCCGTCGCAGTCGATTTCTCGCCGGAGCAGCGTCGCGTCCGGCTAATCGGTGGCGCCGCATTCTTTGAGGTAAAGTCCGACGCATTGCGTCCATTTGTGGTCACTGTCGAAAGCGCACGCGTGACCGCTGTAGGTACGGCATTTTCCGTCGAAATCGCTAACGGCTGGCTCAGCACGGCGGTCTCCGAAGGGCGAGTGCGTTTCGATCGACAAGGTGCGGATGTCGAGGTTGTGGCCGGAGAGGAGCTTTCTGTAGAACAGGCCTCCGGCAGACACGTGCGACGGTTGCGTGATCCCGCCTATGTTGCAAGCTGGCGAAACAGACGCCTCGTGGCTGACAATGAAACGATTGGCACTATCGTCGACAGGCTGGCGAACCATCACCGTGGCATTATTATCACGCTCGATGGCCAACTGGCGAGAAAGCGCGTTACCGGGATCTATGATCTGTCTCGCCCGATCGATGCACTGCGTGCGGTCGTAGAGCCCTATGGTGGGTCCGTACGCGAGATTTCCCCTTATCTCGTTCTGATTGGGGGGATTTAGCGGCCAAGCCGCAGGATGAAGAATGCCCTGAAAAATTTCCCGCCTTCGTTCGTCATTGTTTTGACGTCGGCATTTGTGCCGCTGGGGCATGCAGCGGTTTCGCTGCGAACGAGGGATTGAAATAGATGGGGCTTCTGGTGTGGGAGAAAAATTGCGGGACAACGCATGAGGGGCGGAACAGGCGTGCAGGCACGTGTTCGATTTGGGGTGGCACAACGGCGCTTGTGTTCTTGCTTGGTGGTCCGGCAGTGGCTCAGCATCCGGAGACGGGCCCGGAGCTCCCTGTCGAACAACAGGCCGGTGAAGTCCGCAGGTTTGATATACCGGCACAACCGCTTTCAAGCGCGCTTACGAGCTTCGGGCGTCAGGCCGGGCTCCAGGTCAGCGCAGCCGCCGGCACCGTGTTGGGACGCGACGCGCCAGCTGTAAGCGGCACGATGACTCCAGAGAACGCATTACGTCTCCTGCTTGCGGGCACCGGCATTGACTATCGAATCCGCAATGGCACTGTCACGCTCGGCCGCAACAGTTCCAGTTCCGAGACGGCTGACGAGGAAGGAACGCTTGTCCTCGATACCATTACGGTTCAGGATCAGGCCGAAAGCGCGTGGGGGCCGGTCACCGGCTACGTCGCGACGCGCACGGCCACCGGTTCGAAAACGGATACCCCCATCATCGAGGTGCCACAGTCCGTTTCTGTGGTGACGCGTGACCGTATCAGGGATCAGGGAGTCTCGACAACGCCGGAGGCGCTGCGTTACACGCCGGGCGTTCTCGCACAGCCCTGGGGCTTCGATCCGCGTTACGATCAGTTCAAGTTACGCGGCTTCGAGATCACTTCCATTGGTGCGTTCAGGGACGGCATGCGCATGCCGACTGCCGGGCTGATGAGCTGGTCATACGATCCATACGGCGTCGAGCGTCTCGAAGTCCTGCGCGGCCCCTCTTCGGTACTCTACGGCGCGGGCTCTCCCGGCGGTATCGTCAACATGGTGACCAAACGTCCGCCGCTGACCCCGCTCCACGAGGTGGAAGTGTCCGGGGGGAGCTATGCCAGAAAGCAGATCAGCGCCGATTTCGGTGGGCCTATCGATGCGGAAGGCATCTGGTCCTACCGCTTCACGGGCCTGTTGCGGGATTCCGATACGCAGGTGGACTTCGTGCGTGACGACCGGCGCTTCGTGGCTCCGGCTCTGACATGGCGACCGAGCGCCGATACCTCTCTGACCGTCTTCGGCAGCTACCAGCACGATTTGTCTTCCTCCTACGGCACCCTTCCCGCGCTCGGCACGCGCTTTGCTACGCCCTATGGCCGGATTGCGCGCAATTTCTTCATCGGGGAGCCGAACTTCGATCGCGTCGAGCGCAAGGCGTATTCCCTCGGCTATGCCTTCGAGCATCGCTTCAACGACAACTGGACCGTGAGGCAGAACCTCCGCTGGGGCTATCTTGAAGCCGATCACGACGTGCTCTATGGCGCCGGTCTGCGGTCGGATCTGCGGACGCTCGACCGCGCCGTTTTCACCGTGGATGGCAAGCTGCGCTCATTCACTGTCGATAATCAGGTGGAGGGCAAGTTCGATACCGGACCATTGACGCATACATTGCTGTTCGGCCTTGACTATCAACATATTCAGGCGCGCTGGACAAATCGTTATTCCGATTCGACCTACGATCCGGACGTGCCGACAATCGATGTCTATGCGCCGCGCTACGGTTACGCGGTACCGATTCCGCCGGTTATCCAGAACAACGAGAATACGCTGTCGCAGGCCGGCTTTTATATTCAGGATCAGGTCAGGTTCGGCGGTCTTATTGTGACGGCCGGTGCGCGCCACGATTGGGCCACCAACAAGCTGAAAGACTATCTTGCCAGATCGATCGATACCCAGGACATGAAGGAACTGACCTGGCGCGTGGGCGTCGGCTACGAGTTTGCCTCCGGCCTTGTGCCCTATGCCGCCTATGCGACGTCGTTCCTGCCGGTGCTCGGCACCGAGCGCTTCGTGGGAAGCGACCGCTCCGGGGGAGCCTTCAAGCCTACGACCGGCGAACAGATCGAGGTGGGCCTCAAGTACCAGCCCGCCGGCACCAACAGCCTGCTGACCCTCTCCCTGTTCGACCTGAAGCAGCAGAACGTGCTGACACCGGACCCCGTCGATCCGCTCTACAGCATCCAGACGGGCGAGATTCACACGCGCGGGATCGAGGTCGAGGCGCAGGCAAGCCTGGCGAAAGGGCTCGACGCCGTCGCCACCTATACCTATACCCACGCCGAGATCAGCAAGGATACGGATCACGACATCGTGGGCAACGCGCCGGCCGTTGCGCCGCGGCACATGGCCTCGTTCTGGCTCAACTACACGCTCCAGGAAGGAACCTTCCAGGGGCTTGGCTTCGGTGGCGGCGTGCGCTGGGTCGGATCAAGCTATGCCGATACGGCGAACAGCTTCAAGAACCAGCCCTTCACAATCGCCGACGCAGCTGTTCATTACGAACGCGACAACTGGCGCATTGCCGTCAATGCCAAGAACCTCTTCGACAAGACATATGTGATCTGCAACGGTAACGACCTGTCCTGCATCTACGGGCCAGGGCGTAGCGTCGTCGCCTCGTTGACCTACCGCTGGTGATCCGTCATTGCCCAATAGAGCAATATCTGTCGGGCCCTTTCGCCCCAGACGTCGCGATGTCGTTGGTACGCTTGCGGGCTTCGTTCTGCTGCCCGCAGCGGCACCGCTTCCGCCAAGGCGCATCGTGGCGCTCGACTGGGGGCTGGCCGAGACGCTGATCGCGATCGGCCTGCCGCCCGTCGGCGTGCCCGAGACCCGCAGCTATGGCGACTGGGTGGTCTCACCCCCGTTGCCGCCGGAAACGGCAGACGTGGGTCTCAGGGTCGAGCCCAATCTCGAAATCCTGCAGCAGCTCGCTCCCGACCTGATTTTGACCATCCCGGACCACGAAGCGATCACGCCGCTCCTCCGCCGCATCGCACCATCGCTTTCATTGCCGATATACGGCTCCGAAGCGGCTCCTTACGCCAATGCGCAGGCCGTCACGCGCCGGCTTGGCATGCTTACCGGCCTGCGCGCGGAAGCCGACCGGCTGATCATGCGCACCGAGGCGACGATGGAGGCCTGCCGCGTGCGCCTTGCCGATATGGAGGAGAAACGTCCTCTGTTCGTGGCTTCCTTCCTGGATGGACGACATGTCCGCATCTATACCCAGAACGGCCTTTTTGGCGCCGTTCTCCAGAAAATCGGAATCGCCAATGCCTGGCAGGGTTCGACAAATGCATGGGGATTCGCAACAGCAAGCCTGGAGACACTAGCGCTGGGTCCCGAAGCGCAGCTGGTGCTGCTGGACCCGTTGCCACGGGAAACAGCACGCACGTTCCGCGATAGCCCGCTCTGGCGCAATCTGCCGATGGTCCGCGCCGGCAGGGTGGCACGCCTGCCGCCTGTGCTCATGTTTGGCGCTCTGCCGGCTGCCATGCGGTTCGCAACTCTTCTGACAGCCACGCTGACCGGGAAAGACATCGATGAGTGACGTGCCCTCCCGGACGACCTCCTGCGGCCCGCCGGCAGACACGGTGTGGCGGAGGTTTCACCATCCGGCATGCTATGTGGCGATAATGGCGTCGGTCGCGGCCTGGCTCAGTCTCGACGCCCTCGCATCGAACCTGCCTCCGGAACTGTGGCTTGCAACGCTCCTGTCACCGGATTTCACCGACCTCAGGCAGCTTGTGACGCGCGAAAGCTTCCTCCCGCGGCTTGCCGTCAGCATCGTTGCGGGAGCGGCACTCGGGCTGGCAGGCGCAATATTCCAGCAGGTGCTGCGCAATCCGCTGGCTTCATCCAATACGCTTGGCGTTGCGAGCGGGGCCCGGCTGGCGCTCGCCATGGCCGGAGTCTGGATGCCGGACCTGCTGCTGGACGGCAGCGAGCCCATCGCCCTGTGCGGCGCTGCCGGCGCATTGCTGCTGGTCCTTGCCATCGCCTGGAAGCAGGGACTTTCGCCGCTTTCGGTCATCATAGCCGGCATGGCGATCAGCTTCGCCGCCGGCTCCGCCGCAGCGGCACTGATCCTGTTCAACGACTATTATCTGACCGCGCTCTTTCTCTGGGGCGGCGGTTCACTCAGCCAGCAAGGATGGGAAACGGCGTGGTTTCTCACCGTGCGCCTTGCAGGCGCCGGCCTCGCCGTTATGCTGCTCATCCGTCCTCTCACGCTTCTGGGTCTTGATGACATCCAGGCGCGCGGACTGGGCCTTGCGCTCGGCCCGATGCGCCTTCTTCTGCTCGGGCTTGCGGTGATGCTCTCAGCCTCGGTCGTGAGCGCCGTCGGTGTCATCGGCTTCGTCGATCTTGCCGCTCCCACGCTCGCCGGCTTCATGGGCGCACGCCATATACGCCAGCGCCTGTTGTGGGCCCCTCCCCTCGGCGCCGCGCTCCTGTGGCTCACGGATCAACTTGTGCTGCGCTGGGCCGGGGATTCCGCCGAAATGGTGCCGACAGGCGCCGTGACCGCCTTTCTCGGAGCACCGTTGCTGCTTTTCATCCTGCCGCGCCTTTCCACGATCGCCGCGCCGGCTGCCGGCGGAATGACGGTCACGCGCCGGCGCCGGCGCCCCTGGCTGTTCATCGGCTCATGCACCATCGGCGCACTGCTGCTCATCTGCGCGACCCTGATGATCGGCCGGGGGCCCCACGGCGTGACAATCGCCGATCCGGAAATGCTTGCCGGTTTGATGCAGTGGCGCGCTCCGCGGATCGAGGCGGCTTTCGCCGCAGGCGTCATGCTGGCAGCCGCCGGCGTGCTGATGCAGCGCTTCAGCGGCAATCCCATGGCCAGCCCCGAGGTGCTGGGCATTTCCACCGGCGCCGCTTTCGGTCTCGTGTCGCTGATGGTTCTCCTGCCGTCGGCTGGCCGGCTGGCCATGATATGGGCTGGTGGCGGAGGTGCGTTCCTAGCCCTCGTCCTCATCCTCTGGCTGGCGAGAGGCCGTCATTTCTCCGTCGAGCGCATTCTCGTTGCGGGCCTTGCGCTTGGCGCCTTCCTGGATGCCTTTGTGGTCACCGTGATGGCCACGGGCAGTCCGCGCGCACCTCTGCTGCTCAATTGGCTGGTCGGCTCCACCTATCGCGTAAGTCCGGGCGATGCGTTGGTGACGGTCGGGCTTGCGGCGGGACTTTTGACGGTGTTGCCGCTTATGGCGCGCTGGCTCGACGTCCTGCCGCTCGGCACCGCTCCGGCGCGGTCGCTCGGCCTGTCCCCGCGCGTCAGCCACCTGTGCATCCTGCTCTTCAGCGCCGTCGCCACCGCAACGGCAACGCTCGTCGTCGGCCCTCTCAGTTTCGTTGGCCTCATGGGACCGCATCTGGCCCGCTTCGCCGGGCTGACCGGCGGTCTGCATCAGGCGCTGGGTGCGGCGCTGATCGGGGGCATGATCATGGCGGCTGCGGACTGGCTTGGGCGGGTGATTTCCCCGACAAGCGCCATTCCCGCCGGCCTGATGGCGACGCTCGTCGGAACGCCGTGCCTCATCTGGCTGCTGCGTCGGCGGTGAGCGGGCCGTTCACATCCGCCTCGCGGCGGGCCAGCAACCGCATCTCACGCACCAGCAGCCCCGCAGCCAGGAGGCTTGCGGCCGCTGCCGCGACGGCAGGCGCCGCCATGAGGCCGTCCAGCCCCCAGAGACCTGGCAACAGCAATACCAGCGGCAGGAGGAGATAACCTTGCGGCGCAAGCGTCACGAGTGCCGCCAGCCGCGTCCTTCCGTTCGCCCTCAGCAGCACGACAAGCACCATCTGCAAACCGAAGAAGGCGAAGAACAGATGCACCGCCACGAGTGCCCGCGCGGCCACGGCCTGCACCTCGATGCTGGACGAAAACAGCGAGACGACCAGCCCCGCCCCGGCAATCATGATCGCCGCATAGGCCAGAGCGAAAACACCCGTGACCTGCACCATGAAACCGAGCGCTTCCCGCACCCGCGCATAGTCGCGGTTGCCGATGGCGTATCCCAGCACGCCCTGGGCGCCGATACAGAACCCGGCAACCGGCAGAACACCCGCCGCAAGAAGACGCAATGCGATCGCGAGGCCCGCAACGCTCTCATCGCCATAGGCGCCGGCCGTCCGGTAAATGAGCATGAAGGTGACCGCGGAAACGATGCTGGCCAATCCAGCCGGCGCGCCGATGGCCAGAATCGGCTCCGCCACCTCCTTCCACAAGGCGCGCGCACTGCCTCGCAACTGGCTGAAGCGCACGCGCAGCAGCCCGAGATCCCGGGAGAAGTATATGAACCAAACGATCATCACCAGGATCTGGGCAACGAGCATGGCCGCGGCCGCGCCCGGAACTCCCCAGCCAAAAACGAAGATGAAGATGGGGTCGAGCACGATATTGACGGCGAAGCAGCCGATGAGGGTCAGCATGCTAAAGCGCGTATTGCCTTCGGCGATGGCGATGAAATCCGCAACGATCTGCATGATCGTCAGCGTCGCCCCGATGGCGAGCAGCGTCGCGTAATCATGCGCCAGGCTGAAAGCGGCCGGCGTCGCGCCGAGCGCTTGCAGAATGGGAGTGAGAAACAGCAGGACGGCGCCCGTAACCGCAAGGCCGGTCGCCATGGCCATGGCGACGGCCATCGTCGCCCCCCGGCTCGCCTCTTCCTGCCGCCGCGCACCCAGCAGACGCGACACCAGCGCGGCCGTACCGACACCGATGGCTTCACCGAAGGCCGCAATCAGGATCGCGAGCGGGAACACGAAACTGACGGCCGCAACCTCCACGGCGCCCAGGATGCCAAGGAAGGCGGCATTGGCGAGATGATGCAGGGCGTTGATGGACAGCCCCGCAACCGCAGGCAACGCCAGCCTGACGATCAGGCGGCGCAGACCGGGAGAGCCGAGATCCAACGGCTCGGGAACCATCATGCGCATGCGCCGGCCCTCATCGGGTTTCACGACAGACGAGCACCGGCGCATAGGCCGGGTGGAACCCGGCGCGACCGTAAAGGCGCTCGAGATGGGTGCCCGCCGCGCATTGCAGGAACACCTGCGCCGCCCCGAGCCGGGACGCTTCCCGCAGAATGCGGCGGACGATCATCAGGCCCAGCCCGCCGCGCTGGCGCGTGTACCGGGTGCCGACGTTGTAGAGACCCGCGAGCGTGCCCGCGACATACAGCGTGGCGCAGGCAACCGGTTCGCCGCCATCCGAAACGACCGCATTGAAAGTGCCGATCCCGGCGGCAGGGCGCCCGGCGGCCAGCGCCGGCACGTAATATTGCCCCACATGGGCATCGATCGGCCCGCCATCGTGGCAGGCGCCGAAGACCTCCAGAAAGGCCGCATCCGGTGCTGGCCCCTCCGTCAGCCGAAAGGAAAGACCCATGTCCTCAAGGTTCTCCATCTCGCCGGCGGCGGCTGCGACATCGGCAACCATCCAGCAGGCGGTATAGGCCGTGGCCCCGTCGAGCCAGTCCCGGGCCGCGTGAGAGAAGGAAAGGAATGCCGGCGCGCGACCGTGCTCCCGCGCGATGTGCTCAAGCCACCCGATATCGCCCGCCTCAAGGCCGACGGCGAAGTTCATCGTGACGTCCGGAATACGATCCGAGAAAACGTAACGCGCCCTACCCGGGCCAGCCACGACGCCCGAAGCGTAATGGACCGCCAGCATGGCGAGATGCGCGTCGACGAGAACGTCGGCGTCAAGCGCTTCGACCGCCCGGTGCCTTCTTGCGGGATCGCTCATGAAGATACCGCCAGCCGGACCGGGGCCGCCGGACGTTCCATTGCCAGATGCGGCAGCCTGTCCACGATCGTGACTGCTATTTCCTGCGCGCGGACAGCGACGACGGAAAGCAGCGTGTCGCTGAGGCCATGCGTTTCCTCTGACTGGCCCTGCACAAAGATGCCGGCGTCGCAATCGTCCGTCGTCCTGAGGCTGTAGTCCCTTTGAACCGCCCGGCTTTCGATATAGGGATCGAGGTGAGCGAACAGAGGGCTGTCCAGCCCACGACGATAGCCGGTCGCAAGCACAACCGCATCGTAGCGATGCAACTCGGTTGTCTCCCCGTCCCCATCGGCAAGGGTGAGGGCGATATGCCGGCTGTCTCCCGCTGCGGCGATGACCTCCCGCCGGTTGCGGAGCGAAAGCCGCGTCCCGCGGGCGACCTGCTGCTCGTAGAAGGCGGTGTAGATGCGCTGGATGAGGTCCTGATCGACAACCGCATAGTTGGTGTTGCGGAACGCCTCGAGGAAGCCTCGTCGGTCCGCTTCCGGCTGGCGGAAGAACGCATCCGTGCTTTCGGGATTGAAAACCTCGTTGACGAAGGGGCTGTCGTCCGACGGCTTCAGCGCCCAGCCGCGCACCACGAGATCGATCCGGGCGTGCCTGAAGCGTCCGCAGAGGTCCACGAAGATTTCCGCCGCGCTCTGCCCGCCGCCGACGACAGCGATGCGGGAACCGGGCACGTCCGATACGCCAGCGGCGTCGATGCCGTCGAGATAGCGCGAGGAGTGCAGAAGGCGCGCGTCGCCCGTCAGCGCCGAAAAGCACGGGGGCACGTAGGGCTGACCGCCGACGGCAACGACGACATGACGGGCCCGGCGCAACGTCTCGCCGCCGGCTCGCGTGCGCGACCGGATATCGAACGCGCTCACGACGTGGCCCTTGATATGCGGCTCGATCGAGAAAACTTCCTCGCCGTAGCTGCAACGATCCTCGAAGCGGGCCGCCACCCAGCGCAGATAGTCGTTGAACTCGATACGACTGGGAAAGAACGTCTTGCGGTTGATGAAAGCCTCCAGACGCCCCTGCTCCGACAGGTAATTGACGAAAGTGTAGGGGCTCGTCGGGTCGCGCAGCGATACGAGATCCTTCAGAAAGGAAATCTGCATGTCGCTGTCGGGCAGCAGCATCCCGCCATGCCAGATAAAGTGCGGCTGCCTTTCAAGGAAATGATAGGAGAGGCCCGGCCGCTCATGCAGCGAAATCTCGTCGAGCGCCAGGGCGAGGGCCAGATTGGACGGTCCGAAGCCGACACCGATAATATCGTAAGTCCGGTCATGAATGCTCATTGGTTTCACCTCCTGACTTGAAATGATCGTTATCTCTCGACCGGCGCGAGGCGCGCCGAAGCAGGCCGGGAGTCGGAAGCGGGCCGGGAATCGAATGCCTGGGGTTCAGCAACGGGGTTCCACATGCGCCCGCCGAAGAAGCGCTCGCGCAGCAGCATCACGAGCAATGCGCGTTTGTGGGGAAAGTCGAATTCCTTGATCTTGGCGAAGCCGGCCTTGTCGAGATTACGAATTTGCTGGAAGTGATCCGCCCGCGGCTCGCCGACGATGCGCTCCGTGCGGCTGTCATCGAGAAAAATGTAATGCATCAGCGAAGGCAGCCACGCTGTCACCCACTGGCGGCCGCGAAAACGATCGTCTCCTATCAGGACATGCCAGCCACGATCGTAGTGGCCGGCCTCGTAGAACGGGCCGAGACGGTTTTCCTTGGCCCAGTAAACCTCGAAATAGCCGAAATCCTCACCATCGAACGAGACGATCAGCGGCAGCATGTGCGGATCGGCGACAAGCCCTTCCAGATAGGCACGATGCTTGTCGATATCGCCTTCTTCCCCCCAGACGGTAGCCACGCGGGGATCGTTCATCCAGTGATGCAGACGCTCCGTATCGCCTTCCACCGTCGCAGCCCGGAGGGAGAGCACGCCGCCGAGCCAGGGAATGAACCGGGCATAGACCACGCCGTCCGGCTTGGGCGGCCGCAGGGGATGGCGACGCCCTTCCGTCATCGTGAAAGACTGCGGATAGGGGCAGGACACCGGATGCGGCAGCCAGAGGTCCGGTTGCTGCCACAGAAGCGCGGCCTTGACGACGAGCCCGCCTCCCGGCCGACCCAACGCCGCACCGGACCTGACGAGCGCCCCGGCAACGGGCTCCCAGCTTTCCGGGTCGAGCGCCGTCTCCTCCCGCTCCGGATGCAACGCGAAAAACGCTTCGAGGCCGGCCAGTGCCGCACATGTCAAATCCGCATCGGCATCCCCCGCTTTCAGAACGAGGCCCCGCCGTTCCTCCGCCGTCAGCAGGGTCGCCAGTGTCGTATCGGCGCCGGCGACGGCAAGACCGCCATCCCTGAACAGAATGTTCAATGGCCCAGCGCCTCCGGGCCCAGCGCCCCCGGGCCCGGCGCCCCCGGCGTTGAAAGCACCGTAAATCGTCTCGCCCGGTCTGCTGCCCGTAACGCCCATAGTCATCTCCTGCCTTCGGTATCGTTCAAGAGACGTATCGGCGAGCCGCATTTTTCAGCGGGATATCCAGTAATCTGCATTTTTAGTGCGCATTGTCCGAAATTTTCCGCCTCCCTGTTCGTCTTTAGGGCAATGGCAGCAGGATGGCGGAGGACGTGATGGCGATCAGCCATGAAGCGACGATTTTCGACGTTGTGACCAATAACGAAGGGCAGTTCTCCATCTGGCCCGCCGACCGCCACCCACCGGACGGCTGGCAGGCCGAGGGATTCACCGGCCCGCGCCCCTCCTGCCTCTCCCATATCGACGAGCACTGGCGGGACATGCGCCAGAAGCGCCTGATTTCCTTCATAGCCGGCGATGAGGGCGCGCAGGCGGCTTCAGCCTGGAGCATGTATCACGGCGCCGGCGCCACCATTCACGAGCTGATCGCCGGACATGCGCGCAACCGGCCCGAAGCGCCCGCCATCATTCAGGGCGACGACGAGACGAGCTTCGCTACGCTGGAGAGGAAGGCGAACCATATTGCGAATTATCTGCTGTCGCGCGGCCTTTCCCGCGAGGAGCGCGTCGGTGTCGCCTTCAACCGATCGCCTGACATGATCGCCGCCTTTCTCGCCATCCTGAAGGCGGGCGCGGCGTTCGTGCCCCTCGACCCGGATCATCCCTCGGACCGGCTATCCTACATGCTGCGGGATGCGAGCGTCAGCCTGCTGCTGACGACGCAGGATCTCAGCACAAAGCTTCCGTCCCTTCCGGGTATGCCGGTCGTCGCCTGCGATGCCGTCGCGAACGACGTGAAAGTCCACGACGATCCCGGCATTGCCATCCATCCCGACCAGCTCGCCTACATCATCTATACGTCGGGCTCCACGGGGCAGCCGAAGGGCGTCGCCGTGGCCCACGGCCCCCTGGCCGCCCATTGCGTTGCGACGGGCGAGCTCTACGACATGTCACCGCAGTCGCGGGAACTTCATTTTCTGTCCGTCAGCTTCGATGGGGCTCATGAACGCTGGATGGTGCCCCTGGCCTTCGGCGGAGCGATCGTGCTGCGTGATCAGACGCTGTGGAGCGCCGCTGAAACGCTCGCCGCCATGTCGCGGCATGGCGTCACCAATGCCGGTTTTCCACCGCGCTATCTTCATCAGGTAGCGGAATGGGCGCTCGAAACCGGGCAAGCGCCTCCGGTCGGGCTTTATTCCTTCGGCGGCGAGGGCATGTCTCCGGCGACATTCGAACTCGTGAAGCGCGCACTGAAGCCGCAATGGCTCATCAACGGCTACGGCCCGACGGAGGCCGTCATTTCGCCGCTTGCATGGAAGGTGCCGGCAAGCGCCACCTTCTCCGGCGCGTATGCCCCCATCGGCCAGGGGGTAGGTCCCCGCCGCGTCTATGTCCTGGATGACGATCTTTCCCCTGTACGTCCCGGCACATCCGGCGAGCTGTTCATCGGCGGCGATGCACTCGCACGCGGATACCATAATCGTCCCGGAGCCACCGCCGAACGGTTTCTGCCCGATCCTTTCGCCGGCAATGGCGGCAGAATGTACCGCACGGGCGATATTGTACAGCAACGCGCGGATGGTGTCGTCGAGTATCTTGGTCGCAGGGATCAGCAAGTGAAGCTGCGTGGGTTCCGCATCGAACTCGGTGAAATCGAGGCGCATCTTGCGGCGCTGGACGGCGTGAGCGCTACCGCGGCCGCGCTGCGCGAGACGCCGGGCGGCGCCATGCTGGTTGGGTACGTCGTGCCTCTGCCCGGCGAAAGCGTCGAGCCCAGATCGCTCCGCGCCAGTCTCGCCACGAAGCTTCCCGACTACATGGTACCCACGTACATTCTCGTACTTGACCGTCTGCCCTTCACACCCAACGGCAAGCTGGACCGGACAGCCCTGCCGACACCGCAGATTGGAGCCGTGACGAAGGCGCCGCCACGCACGCCGCTGGAGGCTGATATCATTCGGATATGGCAGGAGGTGTTGGGCCTTCCGGCTGTCGGAATAGACGACAACTTCTTCGAGCTGGGCGGCAGTTCCCTAACCGCCCTCAAAGTGCTCGCCCGGCTCTCCCGGCTGTTGCCGGAGCGCAGGATCACCATAGCGCAGCTTTTCAATCATCAGACGGTGGAAGCCCTCGCAACCGCCATCGACAGCGGCGCGGAGGAGGAGCATTCAGTCGTCATCTTGCGGGACTCCGGCCGGCAGCCGATGCTCTACTGTTTTCCCGGCCTTCTTGTCAGCACCCGTGAATATGCCCGGCTCGTCAAGCATCTTGGCCCCGACCAGCCGGCGACCGCTTTCATCTGCTATTCGCTGACCGAGGACAGAAGCCGCACCATACGCGTGGAGGAGCTCGCACAGCGCTATGCCGACTACATACGCCGGACCAACAACGGCGGCACCTGTACGCTGCTGGGGTGGTCGTGGGGCGGCATCCTCGCCTACGAGACCGCCCGGCTGTTGGGCGACAGTATCGACATCACCTTCGTCGGCATGCTCGATGTCTGCGCCCTGGATGCGGAGTTTGCAATCGATGCCGAGGTTAGCCTGTCGGAGAGCCAGCGTGCGGACCTCGAGCAGCGTATCGGGATCTGGCTCGGACGCACCCGGATGCGTACCGATTGGGACAGCCTTATCGGCCGCATGGACGCGGAAGTCTATACCCGCTTTCTCGCCTATGTTTTGAACAGTCCCGAGGATCTGCCGCTCGACGGACCGGACATCGGCAGCCGTGAGCACATATTCTGGACGCTGATCGAAAACGCGATGATTTTCCGCAACTATCGTCTTGCTCCGGCTTCTCTTCCTATCCGTGCCTGGATCGCCGAGAAATCGATTGAGCGCGGCTTCCGGCTGGTCGACTGGCAGGACTATTCCGGCCGTGTCGACGCCGTCGAAACGATCCCGGATACGGACCATCTCAGCATAGTCGCAGCAGAAGCCTTTCATAGAAGCTTCGCGACCAATCTCGACGAATGCCTGGCTTTGCGACGGCGCACGCGGCAGGAGAGCCACGCACCGGGCACACTGCTTAGCCCGGTGCCGAAACTGCGGCCGGAATATCCGCTCAACACACCGGCATGAAAAAATAGGATAAACCATGACCAACGCCGGGTCGGCAACGTTGCACAGAAAGGGGCATGCACTTCCAAGTGTGCGGAGCGAAGGTCGAATGCTGGATATTGAAGTGGACGACAGATTCGCATATTGCCGCGACAAGCTTCTTCTTGCTGCCCCGGCAGACAACGAAAATATTCCCTGTCGTACCCTGACCGACAATTATACGTTCAACAGGATCGTCGGGAACTATGGCAGACGATATCCTAGCGCAGATCGCCGTGCGGTCGTTTCCATGTGGACGCAGTATTATTTCGGTGTACTCCTGACGGCATCGACGGTGCAGAGGCTTGTCCATCGACGGCGGTTGCGTCTCGGATTGAATGAACTCGTCCTCTCCTCCAATGCCGCTTACTCCGAGCCGGCCGCATTCGTTCTTCCGGAATCGGGTACTGATGGTGACGATGAATCTATCGAACGGGATCTGCTGACCATACTCGACAATCACGTCGCTCCATTGAGCGTCTCCATCGCGGCCAACACCGGACTTTCTCCCAGGTTATTGTGGAACAACGTTGCAGGTTACCTCGACTGGATTATCAGGGAAATAGGCCGGCAGGTAGATCCCACCCTGGCAGAAAGGGCGCTGCCCATACTGGACAGGCCGGAGTGGCCGGAAGGCAGGCGAAACCCCATGTTTGGTATGCTCAGAGCGACACGCGATAATCAAGGCGAATGGATCCTTCAGCGCAAGGTCTGCTGCCTTCGCTATTGCCTTCCCGGTGTGGCCGGCTGCGGAGAAGTATGCCCTCTCCCGAGCCGTCGAGCAGGCGATGGATGATTGACGGCAGGCAACCGCCGTGCTGCATCCCCGAGCCTCGAGGTCTTCGACGGCTACCGCAACGCGCTCGCCGCTAACAGGGCGCAGTTCTATCTCGACGTGGCATCGGGACCTTTCTATGGCTTCAACCGGCCGGGTGCGACGGTATCGCAGGGTATCATCGAGAACTGGTGGCGGCAGGGCATGATGGGTGGCGCGCCGGCGCACTATGAAGGCATCAAGGCCTTCTCCGAGACGGACCAGACCGATGATCTGAAGGCGCTCACCGTGCCGACGCTTATCCTGCAGGGTGATGACGATCAGGTCGTGCCTTACAGGGACGCGTCGGAGCTGCAGGCGAAGCTCATCAAGAACAGCACGTTGAAGATTTATCCCGGCTTCCCGCACGGCATGCTGACAACCCATGCTGACGTGATCAATCCGGATCTTCTGGCGTTCGTCAAAGCCTGACGCCACGTGGCGCGGCGCCTGCGCCATCGAGGCATCATCCCTTCCCGGCCGGCGCGCTTCGCGGATCGAGGCGCGCCGGTCGGGATTGCCCGTTTTCGCCGGTCCTTCGCGATGGACAATGCGTACAAACGCCACAAGCCCTGCTCATTGTCGATCCCGGACCCGACGGCAGGGTCCGGATAGGGCCGCAGAATTGCCTGATGCACCGCGCTGCGCCGGGCCATCGGAGACGGCCGCGACGGGGCGCGGTACATCGTCAACATCGCCGGCAGGGGCTATTGCTTTGTCGCTCCGGTCACGCGCGGCGAACCGGATGTCCCCTCCCCGCCTGCCGCTTCCCCGGAGGCCCGGTCCACAGCCCGTATGCCATCGCCGCCCCGTCCGCTCCTGGGGCGCCAGAAGGTGGTGAACAGTCTCGGCGAGCTGCTGATGGCGCGGCGGTTCGTCAGCATCGTCGGATCGGGAGGCATCGGCAAAACCGCGGTGGCATCAGCCATTGCCGAGACGTTGTGGGCTGAATTCGGCGAAGGGAACGTTGTCTTCGTTGATTTCGGCGCTGTTTCCGAACCCGATCTGGTTTCCGGCGCAGTCGTTGCGGCGGTTGAAACTCGAAGCCAATATCGGACGACTCAACATCAATCTGTTCGGATACGATCATCATCTGCGGGCCGAGCTCGCGATGGCGCGTTCTCTGTGGCTCAGGGGCTCTTCCGACACCGCGTATCGGATGATCCTCGGCGTCGTGGACAAGGCCGAGCGATCGGATCTTCCGGAGGATCACGGCCTGGCTGCTGCTCACGCTATCCCGGTGCTGCTCTGGAGCGGCAACACTGAAGAGGCTGGCGAGCACATCGAGCGCCTGGTCGGGCATGCCGAGAAACATTCCCTGAAGAGTCATGCGGCCGCCGCCCGTGCACTGAAGGGCGAGTGGCTCCTGACGACCGGAGAGCCTTCGGCCGCAGTGGAAACGCTGCAGCAAGGACTGGAAATGCTCTACCGGGAGCAATTCCGCATGATCATTCCAGGCGCATCCAGAGCTCTCGCCGAAGCCCTGGCGCGATCCGAAAGGCATGACGAGGCGCGCGCGACAGTCGACAGAGCCATCTCCTCCGCCCGGGAGATGGGCCAGAAGTACTGGCTTCCCGAGCTTCTTCACACGCAAGGCCAGATCCTCCTGGCCGAACCTTCTCCCGACATCGAAGCGGCCGATCGACGAAGAGCGACCCATTGACGAACATATCGGGAACAACTAGATTTCGTCCATGGCTCCGATGACCCTTCAACGCAAGCTTGCCATCCTGTCGGACGCGGCGAAATACGATGCCTCCTGCGCCTCCAGCGGAGGCGAGAAACGGGATTCGAGGCAAGGAGGTGTTGGATCCTCCGGCGGCAGCGGGATCTGTCATGCCTATACGCCGGACGGGCGCTGCATCTCGCTTCTGAAGATCCTGATGACCAATTTCTGCATCTTCGACTGCGCCTATTGCATCAACCGGGTCAGCAGCAATGTCGAGCGGGCGCGTTTCTCGGTTGCGGAGGTGGTGTCGCTGATGCTGGAGTTCTACCGCCGCAACTATATCGAGGGCCTGTTCCTCTCCTCGGGCATCATCCGCTCGCCCGACCAGACCATGGGCGATATGGTCCGCATCGCCCGCACGCTGCGCGAGGAGCACGGCTTCAAGGGCTACATCCATCTTAAAACCATTCCCGATGCCGCGCCGGAGCTGATCCGCGAGGCGGGGCTGTGGGCCGACCGGCTCTCCATCAACGTCGAGCTGCCGCTGGATGGGAGCGTGCGCAGGTTCGCGCCTGAAAAGCGTCCCGAGACCATCCGCGCCGCCATGGCGCAGGTGCGGCTCGAGGGCGAGGCGGCGAAGGACAAAACCCACACCGGCCGCAAGCCGGAGCGCTTCGCCCCGGCCGGACAGAGCACCCAGATGATCATCGGTGCCGACGGCGCCGATGACATGACCATCCTGTCGAGCGCGACACGGCTCTATACCGGCTACAAACTGCGGCGGGTCTATTACTCGGCTTTCAGTCCGATTCCCGACGCCTCATCGGCCCTGCCGCTGATCAAGCCGCCCCTGATGCGCGAGCACCGGCTCTATCAGGCGGACTGGCTGCTGCGTTTCTACGGTTTCAGCGCCGAGGAGATCGCGACCGGCGCGCGCAAGGGTCATCTCGACCTCGATATCGATCCCAAGCTCGCCTGGGCCCTGCAGCATCGCGGGCTGTTTCCGCTGGACGTGAACCGCGCCTCCCGCGAGATGCTCCTGCGGGTGCCGGGTTTCGGCGTGCGCACCGTGGACCGGATTATCGCGGCGCGCCGCGACCGCTCGCTCCGGTTCGAGGATCTGGCCCGCATGGGGGCGCTCATGAAGAAGGCGCGTCCCTTCATCAGCCTGCCGGGCTGGACACCGCGCGGCCTGACCGACAGCGCCGATCTGCGGACCCGGTTCGTATCCCCACCCCAGCAACTGAGTCTGCTGTGAGCTACAGCGTTACCTTGCCCGAGCACGACACTCTCAAGGCCTGGCGCGAGGCGGCGCGGCGCGCGATCAGCCACCGGATCGCGCCCGATGCGATCGACTGGAACGGCGCGGACGGCCTCTTCGCCGCAGCCCCGCTGCCCGATCATGCTGGAGCGCATGAGGTTCGCGTGCCGCAAGCCTTCCTGAAGCTGGCTGGCTCCGTGATCTGGCATTCCGCGCCCGAGCGCTTCGCGGCCCTCTATCAGGCGCTCTGGCGTCTCGACCGGAACGAGGGCAACCCGCTCTCGCAGGCAGACCCGCTCGGGCGCAGGCTCTCCCTCATGTCGAAGGCCGTGGGGCGCGACATCCACAAGATGCACGCTTTCGTGCGCTTTCGCGAATTGCCCTCCGCCGGTGCCCGCCGCAGCTTCGCGGCCTGGTTCGAGCCCGAACACAATACGCTGGAGCCGGGCAGCGCCTTCTTCGCCCGGCGCTTCGCCGACATGGACTGGCTGATCGCAACGCCCCGACTGACGGCGCGGTTCGAGGCCGGCCGCCTCACATTCAGCCCCGGCAGCACGCGCCCCGATCTGCCCGAGGACGCCTCACAGACGTTATGGGCAACCTATTTCGCCAATATCTTCAACCCGGCGCGCATCAAACTCGATGCGATGCGCGCGGAAATGCCGAAAAAGTACTGGAAAAACCTGCCGGAAACCCGGCTGATCCCGCAGATGCTCGCAGATGCCGGGGCCCGCGTCGCCCGGATGCGTGAAGCCGGCGCAAGCCGGCCGCGCGCGGGTGCGGCGACGGTCTCCAACCGCTATCGCGCGACCCTGCCGCAAGCGCCCGAACGGCCCCGAACGCTGGAGGAGGCGCGCGCGGCCGCGCTGCAATGCCGACGCTGCAGCCTGTGCGAGGCCGCCACGCAAACCGTGTGGGGAGAAGGGCGGCCCGACGCTCAAGCCATGATCGTCGGGGAACAACCCGGCGACCGCGAGGATCTGGAAGGCCGCCCCTTCGTGGGCCCGGCAGGCCGGCTTCTGCGCGTAGCGATGACGGAAGCCGGCCTCGATCCGGCGAGCACATGGCTCACCAATGCCGTCAAGCACTTCAAGTTCATGCCCCGAGGCAAGCAGCGCCTGCACCAGAACCCGAACCGGGGCGAAATCACGCATTGCCGCTGGTGGCTGGGGTTGGAGCTTGGTTTGATCCGGCCCCGGATCGCTGTCGCACTTGGCGCCTCGGCGGCGTTCGCGCTCACCGCTGACGGGAGCCCTCTCTCATCCCGGCGAGGGCATATCGAGACCGGGCTGTATGGCGGGCCGGTACTGATCACCTGGCACCCGGCCCATATCCTGCGGGTTCGGGATGAGGAACGCCGGCTCGCGGCGCACGGCGAGCTGGTAGCGGATCTGCGCCGGATGGCAGCGGAACTTGCCAGCCTGCCACGCGGATACGACTGGAACCACAACGAAACTGCCGCGTTTGAGGAAAACCCGCGGCGGCAGCCGGACGCTTCCCGCCGTTTCCCGACAGCAGACCTGACAACGGAAGACAGGACTCATGCACAACGCTGACGCCGCCACCCGCGAGGACGATCTGCGCACCGGCACCCCTTTCTGGGTGAAGACCCCGAATTCAGCGGTGAAGGCCGAGCCGCGCCTCGGAAAAGAGCGTTTCGACGCTGTTGTCGTGGGCGCTGGCATCAGCGGCGCGCTTGTTGCCGAGGCGCTGACGCGGGCGGGTCAATCCGTGCTGATCCTTGACCGTCGCCCGGCGGTCCGCGGGTCCACTCCGGCATCGACGGCGATGATCCAGCATGAGATCGACGTGCCGCTGACCCGCCTGCGCCGGCAGATCGGCACGGATCACGCCGATGCCGCCTGGCGCCGCTCCGTTGCGGCGGTGAACGATCTGCTGGTTCTGGCGAAGAAGCTGAAACTCGACTGCCAGATGCGCGCCAAACCCGCGATCTACCTCGCGGGCGACGACATGGGAGCCCGCGCGCTCGCCGCCGAAGCCAAGGCGCGCTCCGAAATAGGCATCCGCGCGGACTATCTCAAACGTGCCGAGTTGACGGCCCGGTTCGGGATGGACCGCTCCGCGGCCATCCTGTCATACGATTCCGCCTCTGCCAATCCTGCACAGCTGACGGCGGGACTGCTGCACGCCGTGCTGTCACGCAAGGCGCAGCTCGTCTCGCCGGTCGAGATCGCCGACATGGCCGAGTTGCCGGGCGGCGTGGCGCTCGCCACCCGCGCCGGCGAGGTGATCGTGGCGGAGCATGCGGTCTTCTGCACGGGCTACGAGTATCTGCCGCAAATGAACACGAAATCGCATCATGTCACCTCGACCTGGGCGCTGGCCTCGAAGCCGCTCAAGGGGCTTCCCAATTGGCTGAAGGACACCATCGTATGGGAAGCATCCGAACCTTATCTCTATTTCCGCACAGAAGAAGCGGGCCGCATCATCGCCGGCGGAGAGGATGAAGAGGCGAACGACACCAATTCGGACCCGGAGAAACTCGCACGCAAGGCAAAAGTCATTACCGGCAAGCTCGCGGAGCTGACGGGCATTCGTATCGGGAAGCCCGCTTACATCTGGTCCGCTCCCTTCAGCGTCACCGACGACGGCCTGCCGATCGTCGATCGCGTTCCCGGACATGAGCGCATCTTCGCTGTGATGGGCTTCGGCGGCAACGGCATCACCTTTTCAATGATCGCCGCGCAGATCGTGGCCGCGGCAATCGCCGGCAAGCCGGACCCGGATGCGGAGATCTTCCGCTACCGATGATATGCAACAATTCTTTCAACGTGTTCAGGACCATGACCGCGCCGGAGTAGTCATCAAGCATGACCGACCTTGTCCAGCTTCGCCCCGAGGGCCTCTACTGCCCGGCCGGCGACTTCCACATCGACCCCTGGCGCCCGGTGGCACGCGCGGTGATCACCCATGGCCACAGCGACCATGCGCGCGCCGGCATGGGCGAATACCATGTCGCAACACCCGGCTTGCCGATCCTTCTCTGGCGGCTTGGGGACCAAGCCTATCACCCCCATGCCTACGGCGAGGTGTTCACGCTGGGTTCCGCCCGCGTGTCGCTGCATCCGGCAGGTCATGTGCTCGGCTCGGCACAGGTGCGGATCGAGGCGCATAGTGAAATCTGGGTGGCGGCCGGGGACTACAAGCGCCAGCCCGACCCGACCTGCGCTCCCTTCGAGGCGGTGCCCTGCGATGTCTTCATCACCGAGGCGACCTTCGGGCTGCCGGTCTATCGCTGGCCTGAAACGGCCGGGGTGGTGCGCGAGATTCTGGATTGGCGCAGCGAATGCGCGGCCAACGGAGAGGCAGCCATTCTCTACTGCTATGCCCTGGGCAAGGCGCAGCGGTTGCTGGCGGAGCTCGCCATACAGGACGATCAGCCAGTGTGGCTGCACGGCGCCATGGACCCGGGCGTCGACATCTATCGGCGGGCGGGCATCACGCTCGCCGAAACCCGGCGCGTGGTCGACGCGGAAAAGGGTGAGAGCTTTGCCGGCCGTCTGGTGCTGGCGCCGCCATCGGCTGGCGGCTCGCCGTGGCTGCGGCGGTTCCGGCGCGCCCAGCAGGGCTTCGCCTCGGGCTGGATGCGCATTCGCGGCAACCGCCGCCGCCGCAACTACGACCGCGGCTTCGTGATATCGGACCATGCCGACTGGCCCGATCTGCTGCGGAGCGTGCGCGAGACCGGTGCGCGCCGCGTGATCGCTACCCACGGCGACACCCACGCCCTGGTGCGCGCGCTGCGCGAGGCAGGCGTGGACGCCGGCGCCTTCCACACCGAATTCGGAGGCGAGGAGAATTGAAGCGCTTCGCAGCCCTGTTCCAGCGCCTCGACCGCAGCACGGCCACGCTCGACAAGCGCGCGGCCCTGGTCGCCTACTTTCGCGAGGCGCCGCCACGCGATGCTGTTTGGGCGCTGTGGCTTCTGGCCGGCAACAAGATCGGCGGCGCGCGCGCCCGGCTCGCCGGCAGCGGTGAGCTTCGCACCTGGATCGCAGAGGTGAGCGGGACACCCGACTGGCTGGTCGACGCGAGCTACGATCAGGTGGGCGACCTCGCCGAAACACTGGCGCTGCTGCTCGACGACCCGCCTCACGGCACCGATGAAATCTCGCTCGCGGACTGGATCGAAATGCGGCTGCTGCCCGTCGCCAACGCGCCGGAAAGCGAGCGGCGTGCCGTGGTGGAAATAGCATGGCGCACCCTGCCCTTCGCCGAACGCTTCCTGTTCAACAAGCTGCTGACCGGCGCCCTGCGTGTCGGCGTGTCACGCGGCCTGGTGCAGCAGGCGCTGACTGAGCTGTCGGGCGTGGAGATCGCACTGATCGCCCAGCGGATGCTGGGCCAGTGGACGCCGTCCGCGGCGTTCCTTGCCGATCTGCTGTCGCCGGAAGCGCGGCCGGGCGATACTGCCTCGCCCTATCCGTTCTTCCTCGCCTCGCCGCTCGAACAGCCCGCCGAGGCGCTGGGCGCCATCGAGGACTGGTTGCTGGAATGGAAATGGGACGGCATCCGCCTGCAGCTCATCCGCCGCAACGGCGATATCGTCCTGTGGTCGCGCGGGGAGGAGCGGCTGGACGGCCGCTTCCCGGAGATCGAGGCGGCGGCGCGCGCCCTGCCCGAAGACGCGGTCATCGACGGCGAACTGCTTGTGTGGACGGAAGGCGATGCGCCGCTGCCCTTCGCGGCGCTCCAAACCCGCATCCAGCGGCTGAAACCGGGCGCGCGCACGCTCAGCGAAACGCCGGCACGGCTGCTGGCCTACGATCTGCTGGAGCTGGGCGGGAAGGATCTGCGTGGACATTCGCTGACGGACCGGCGTGCTAAGGTCGTCGCGCTGCTCGACGCGCTCGATAACCAGCGCATCGCCCTCTCTCCCGAAGTGGCAGCACGCGACTGGACCCACGCCGCGACCTTGCGTGACGAGGCCCGCGCGCGCGGCGTGGAGGGGCTGATGCTGAAGCGCCGCTCCTCCACCTATCAGCACGGCCGGCGGCGGGGGGACTGGTGGAAGTGGAAGGTCGATCCGCTGACGATCGATGCAGTGTTGATCTACGCGCAGGCGGGCCACGGCCGGCGCAGCACGCTCCACACCGACTATACCTTCGGCGTCTGGGATGGCGATGCGCTGGTACCCGTCGCCAAGGCCTATTCCGGGTTGTCGGACGCCGAGATCCTCGAACTCGACGGCTGGATCCGCCGGCATACCCTTGAACGCTTCGGCCCGGTGCGCTCGGTTGCGGCGGAACAGGTATTCGAACTGGCCTTCGAGGCCGTGAACCTGTCGAAGCGGCACAAATCCGGCGTCGCAGTGCGGTTTCCGCGCATCCTGCGCTGGCGCAGGGACAAGCCCGCCCGCGAGGCCGACCGGCTGGACACGTTGAAGGCGCTGACACGGTGACGCCGCCCCGCCGCTTCGATGCTCCCCTTGCCGCGTGGTTCGACAGCCTCGGCTGGAAGCCGGCACCGTTCCAGCGCTCGGTGTGGAAGCACTGGATTGCCGGCGAGTCCGGCCTGCTGGTGACGCCGACAGGCAGCGGCAAGACGCTCGCGGCATTCGGCGGCATGCTGCTCGAAGCGCTGGCCGGCAGCGCTTCCCCACGCGGCCGGCGCCTGCGGCTGCTGTGGGTGACGCCGCTGCGCGCGCTGGCCGCAGACACGGTGCGCGCTTTACGCGAGCCCATCGCAGCGCTCGGCCTGCCGTGGACGGTGGCGCTGCGCACCGGCGATGCCTCGGCCCGCGACCGCCGCCTTGCGCGGCAAGGAGCGGCCGAGGTGCTCGTCACCACGCCTGAATCGCTGGCGTTGCTGCTGTCCTATGCGGATATGGGCGAGCGGATGTCCGGTCTCGACGGCATCGTCGTGGACGAATGGCATGAGCTGCTCGGCAACAAGCGCGGCGTGCTGCTCCAGCTCTGCCTCGCCCGGCTGCGCGCGCTGGCCCCGCAGGCGCGCATCTGGGGCCTGTCGGCGACGCTCGGCAATCTGGAGGAAGCGCGCGATGTGCTGCTGCCGCATCGCCCGGATGCCCCCATCGTGCGCTCAGCCCGCCCGCGCCCGCTGAAACTCGAAACCCTGCTGCCCGAACCGGGGGAGCGCTTTCCCTGGGCCGGACATCTCGGCCTGTCGCAGATCGGCCGCGTGCTGGAAACTCTGAAAGCCGCGCGCACAACCCTCTTCTTCACCAACACCCGCGCCCAGGCGGAGCTGTGGCACAGGGCGTTGGAATCCGTGTGGCTCGACGATCCGTCGACACTCGCCCTCCACCATGGCTCCCTCGACCCACAATTGCGCGCCGCCGCCGAGCAGGGCCTGCGCGACGGCAGCATCCGCTGCGTGGTGGCGACATCCAGTCTCGATCTCGGCGTCGATTTCCCGGCCGTCGATCAGGTCCTGCAGCTGGGCAGTCCGAAGGGCATGGCGCGGCTGCTGCAACGGGCCGGCCGCGCCCGCCACCGCCCGGGCGAGAGCGGGCATATCATCTGCATCCCCACGCATGCGCTGGAACTGGCGGAATACGCCGCCGTCAGGCGCGCGCTCGCCGCCGGGCGCATCGAGGCGCGCGCGCCGCCCCTGTTGTCTCTCGACGTGCTGGCCCAGCATTGCGTCACGCTGGCGCTCGGTGGCGGCTTCACGGCGGACTCCCTCTATGCCGAAGTGCGCGGCACCCATGCCTTTGCCGCCTTGTCGCCCGAGCAATGGCAGGCGGTGCTCGACTTCATCGTGCGCGGCGGGGCGGCACTCGAGAACTACCCGGATTTTCGTCGGGTCGAGCGGGACGCGGAAGGGCATTTCCGCGTCCTCGATCCGCACATCGCCCGGCGCCATCGGCTGTCGGTGGGCACGATCACGTCCGACGGCGCGGTGCAGGTGCAATATCTGCGCGGCGGAAAGCTCGGGACGATCGAGGAGAGCTTCATCAGCCGCCTGCGTCCGGGAGACCGGTTCCAGTTCGCCGGCCGGACGCTGGAGTTCGTGCGCCTGGAAGCGATGACGGCCTACGTGCGCGTCACCCGGCGGCGCGATGCCAGTGTGCCACACTGGCAGGGCGGACGCATGCCGTTGTCGAGCGAGCTCGGCGAGGAAGTGGAAGCGATCCTGGCCGGGCCGCGCGACAGCGCCGAAATGCGGCGGCTGGGCCCGCTGCTGGACCTGCACGCGAGCCTGTCGGCCCTGCCGACCCCCTCCACGCTGCTTGCCGAGTTTCTGCGCACGCGCGAGGGTTGGCATCTCTTCCTCTACCCGTTCGCCGGCCGCGCCATGCACGAAGGGCTCGCTGCCCTGCTGGCGTTGCGCTGGGCAAGGCGCGGGCCGAACAGCTTTTCCTATGCCGTCAACGATTACGGCCTGGTGCTGAAGGCCGAGGCCGAAACGGACATCGACCCCAAAGGGCTCGCCGCGCTGCTTGCCGAGGGGGATCTCCTCGCCGACCTGCGCGACAGCATGAACATGGGCGAGCTGGCGCGTCGCCAGTTCCGCGACGTGGCGCGCGTCGCCGGCCTGCTGCCGCCCTCCCTTCCCGGCCACGCCGCCCGCACCGTGCGGCAGTTGCAGGCGTCGAGCGGACTGCTGTTCGACGTGCTGAAGCGCCACGATCCCGGACACCTGCTGCTGGCGCAGGCCGAACGCGAAGTGCTGGAGGCTCAGCTCGACGTGCGCGGGCTCGCGGCCACCCTCGACCGCTGCCGTGCCCGCCGCATCGACCTGGAACGGCCGAAGACACTCACGCCGCTGTCATTCCCGCTATGGACCGAGGCGATCCGCGGCCAGCTCAGCACCGAGGACTGGACGACCCGCGTGCGCCGGGCCGCCGAACGGCTGGAGCGCCGCCATGCATGACGTGCTGCCCATCGATATCGCCGGGGAAAGGCTCGACCTTCATGCCGACCGGGCCCTCTACTGGCCAGCAAGAAACAGCCTGCTGATCGCCGACCTGCACCTGGGCAAGGGAGACAGCCTGCGCGCCGCGGGCATCCCGGTGCCGACCGGCGGCAGCGCCCATGACCTTGCCCGCCTCGACGCGCTGATACGGCGGCTTGGGGCAGAACGGCTCTGGATTCTCGGTGACCTCTTGCACGGCGCCCGCATGGCCGGCTCATGGCGCGAGCATTGGCGCGCCTTCCGCCAACAGCATGCGTCGCTCGATATCCGGCTCGTCACCGGCAATCACGACGGGGCCGCGCCGAATGCCGGCCTCGACATCGCCTGTCATCCTGACGAGATCGAGGATGGGCCGTTCCTGTTGGCCCATCAGCCGGCACGGCATGCGCCGGCGGGATTGCTGCGGATTTGCGGCCATCTGCATCCGGTCGTGCGCCTGCCCCGCCTGCCGGGCCGCTTTCCCGCTTTCGTCATCGGATCGAGCCAGATTGTGCTGCCGGCATTTTCCGCCTTCACCGGCGGCACCCCCGCCGATCCACTTGCCAGACGCGTCGCCTGTGTGAACGGCCATCTGCTCAGCATGCCTGCCGGACACAGCCTCTGACTTATCCGGCAAACGGCCGGCTCCGAGGGCGTGAAAGATCTGACATTCCGGACTGGAACCAATCGATCCCGCGGACGTTATTGCGCAGTTGGATTCCCTTTTCAGGCAATGCGATGGCGCAAGATCTCCTCCCCTCCACCCCTGATGCGCCCGGCCCGGGCGAGCAAGCCGATATCGTCAGGCTTGCCGCGTGGCTCATCGTCGGCTCCATTGTCCTCGCCGGGCTCTACATCGGGCAGGACGTCCTGATCCCGCTCGCCATCGCCTTTCTCATCAGTTTCACACTGAGCCCGCTCGTGACCTGGCTCAATCGCATTGGCCTGCCGCGGCTGCTGTCCATCATCACCGTGATGCTGACTGTCGGTATTCTGCTGGCGGCGCTCGGTGTCCTGATCGGTTCCCAGCTCCGGATCCTGAGCGCGCAGCTGCCCACCTATCAGTCGACCATCCGCTCGAAGATCGACGAACTGAGCGTACAGATGAAGGCTCCCGGCATCCTCGACGGTGCCCTGCAAACGGTCCAGACGGTCCAGACCGAGGTCAGCGCCGCCGTCAAGAGCGCGGACGAAACGGTGCCCATGCAGCGTGTGGAGGTCGTGCCGCCCCCGACGTCCCCCTTCGAAACGGCCATTGCCTGGCTTGTCCCCGCGCTTGCGCCACTGGCGACCGCAGGCATTGTCACGGTGTTCGTCTTCCTGGCGCTGCTCGATCGCGGCGACCTGCGCGACCGGCTGATCCGGCTCATGGGCGGGAACCTTCACCGCTCGACCGATGCGATGGAAGAGGCGGGCCGGAGGATATCGAAATATCTCCTCATGCAGCTGGTCGTGAATGTCTCCTACGGAATCCCGATGGCCATAGGGCTGTGGTTCATCGGCGTGCCCGGCTGGATCCTCTGGGGCACCCTTGCCGCGCTGATGCGCTTCATCCCGTATGTCGGGCCGCTGCTGTCGGCGATCATCCCGATCTCACTGGCCTTCGCCGTCGATCCGGGCTGGGACATGGTGATCTGGACGGTCGTGCTGATCGTCGTTCTGGAAGTGGTCAGCAACAACATCGTCGAGCCTCTGCTCTACGGCACCAGCACGGGCCTGTCGGCGATCTCGCTGATCGCGGCCGCAACCTTCTGGACGGCGCTCTGGGGGCCGGTCGGGCTGATCCTTTCGACGCCGCTCACGGTCTGCCTGCTGGTCATCGGGCGGAACCTGCCGCAGCTGCAGTTCCTCGACACGTTGCTCGGCTCCACGCCGGCCCTGGACATACCGGCGCGGATCTATCAGCGCCTCATCGCCGATGACGCCGATGAGGCCATCGAAATCGTCGAGGAAGCGATCGGCGACGGCAGTGTCACCGAATTCTATAACAACCACGGAATCGAGGTCTTGCGGCGAGTCAGCGAGGACTACATGAACAATGCGCGCGCCGAGCATCGTCTGCGCGTCGCGAACGGCATGGATGTGCTTCTCGATGACCTGCGCGCGCAACATCCTGCAATGCTTGATCCCACCACGCCGCCCCGGGTGGCCTGTATCGGCGGCAAATGGGAGATCGACAGCGTGGCCGGCGAAATGCTGGTTCATGCACTCATGCTGGAGGGCATACCCTCTGTCCCGCGCCGCGAGGGGATCGTCACCGCCCGCTACATCGACAAGCTGGATCTCGACGGCATCGAAATCGTCTGTCTCAGCTATTTCAGCGACAATCCGGAGTCCTCCATCCGAACCTTTTGCCGCCGCCTGCGTCACCGCTGGCCAGGCACGAAAATCGTTCTGGCGCTCTGGAACGCGCCCGGCGCGCTGCTTGCACCGGCGCAGGTGCAGGCGCTTGGCGCCGATGAAGTTGCTGTCTCGGTCGACGAAGCGGTGCAGCGCATCCATCGTCTGCTCCTCCCCACCGAGGCGCTTGCAGCCCGGATCGCCGACGCCCCCGAAAACGACGCCGCGCGGGTCGCGGCTCTGGCGGCGACGGAGGTCCTCGATGGCCGCGCACGCGAGGATCTCGATGCGCTGGCCAGACGGGCGACGGAAGTGTTCGACGTGAAATTCGCAGTGATCTCGGCTATCTCTGCAGATCGCGAATTCATCATCGGGCAGAGCATGGAACTGCCCGGCCAACTGACGCGGGACGGCACCGATATGATTACCATGCGCCGCGAAGACGCGATCTGCGATCATGTCGTCGCCTCCGGCGAGATACTGGTCATCAATGATACCGAACGCGATCCCCGCTTCGCCGACCACCCCGCGATCCGGCTCTGGCGCACGCGCTTCTATGCGGGTGCGCCCCTGACAACCGCGAACGGCATGGTGCTGGGGGCGCTATGCCTGCTGGACACGGAGCCCCGCAAGCTGAACGACGAGGAATTGTCCTTGCTCGACACGATGGCCGCGGACGCCGTCTCTCTCATCACGGGTGAAGACGCCGCCGAACGCGCGCCGCACGGTGAAAAGGACAGGCACTCGGCAATCCTGGGACAGGCCGTTCCCGAGTGAGGAAACGGAACCCGCCGGACAGATTACCCAATGCGGGGCACGCTTGGAGCGGCGGGCATTTTCGGCCCGCGGGCGGCATTCAGCGGCAAAATAATGCGAAGCTCTCGTCATTACCGTGCCATGCGCGGGACTTTGTATCTATTCTAAATCATTGTTGTTGAAAGATTTTTCGTCGAAGACTACTTTGATTTTGACGGCCTGGAATCGCCTCCGGGGTCAGATTTCGAGACGTGTGGATGCGGGTGCTTGGCAAACCTGGTACGGCGACAAACGGCGAAAACACAGCCTGAGGCATCGAAGCCAGTCGGGGTTCCGACAGGTGGCTCGGCGTCTGTCGGTTTCCTTTCCCCAATCGCCCTGTGTCCGCCCGGGAAGCGATAACCGTGCCCACCGCGCTGAATGCCATATTTGCCATGCACCGGCGATCGCTGTTGTGGAGCGTTATGCGGATTGTACGTGATCCGCAGACGGCCGAGGATCTTGCGCAAGAAACCTATCTGAGGGCGCGTAACGCCCTTGAGACCAGACCAATCGATCATCTTGAGGGCTTTCTCTATCAGACGGCCCGCAATCTGGCACTCGACCATCAGCGCCATCGCAAGGTCCGGGAAAAATATGAGGAGTTGGGCGTTGCCCGGGAGGCAATCGAGCAGGTGGTGCTGGATGCGCCTTCGGCCGAAGAGGACCTGATCGAGCGGGAACGGCAACGCCTGCTCGACGAAGCGTTGCAGGGCCTGCCCGTAAGAGCACGCACGGCATGGGCACTCTCGCAGGTCGATGGCTGGACATATGCACAGATAGCCGAACATCTGGGCGTTTCCCGCAATACCGTCTATAACGATATCAAACTGGTCATGGGGCATTGCCACGATGCGCTCGCCCGCCTGGAGCGGGGCTGATGCCCCCACCGCCGGGAACGCGGATCAATGCAACGTCCCTGAACCGACATCCGGACTTGCTCAAGCGGCCGTCCCGGGCGCCGAAAAGAGGATTCTTGTGACGGTGCGGTCCCTCAAACGTCTCATTATTGAGAGCGTCCGATCAAACGACGTGCGGATGGCCTGAGTGGGACACGAGCGGAGAGAGGACCCCAAAGAGGGCGGCGGCTATCGGCACCCCGATCCGGTGACGGACGAGGCGCTCGACTGGTTCATGCGTCTGCAGGAAGACACGGATGCCGGGACGATCGCCGAATTCGAGAATTGGCAGCGGGGCGATCCGCGACGTGTAGAGGCCTTCGAGAGGCTCGCCCGCATGCACGCCATGCCAGTGCTGCGCAAGGCCACCCTGATGGACGCCGAGCGGCTTGGCGTGCGCACCGATTATCCTGTGCCACCCCGACATCATCGGCGATGGGTTCCGGCTGTTTCCGCGATCGCAGCGGTCCTGCTGATCGTCGTCGCATGGCATCAGTATCCAGCACTGGTGCTGCATCTGCAATCGGACTACCTGACAGCAACCGGCGAACGCGAGACGATCCAGCTTCCCGACGGTTCGAGCGTCATGCTGAACACCGCGTCCGCCATCGCGATCGATTTCGGGGGCAGCCGGCGGCGCGTCACACTTCTCAACGGTGAGGCGTTCTTTGACGTCCGGCATGACGAAGCCCGGCCCTTCGCGGTCGCCGCCCATTTCTCGGAAGTCGAGGTCAAGGGCACGGCCTTCGGCGTCCGCACCGATAGCGCCGAGGATGTCGTGCTGCTCGAACGCGGCAGCGTCGAGGTCAGCGGCACCGGGCAGGGAGCCGAATTCGCCGTGCTTGCGCCCGGGCAGATGATCGTCGCCACGGCCGCGGGGCTCTCCGCCGTCCGTGAAGCCGATCCGTCACGGTCACTTGCATGGCGGGAAGGCAGGATCGTGTTCCATGACAGGCCGTTCCGAAACGCGCTTTCGGATCTGCGGCGCTATTACCGGGGCTCCGTGATGGTCGTGACGGACGGTTTTGCGGACCGCACGGTCAGCGGCAACTATCGCATCGACGATCCGGAGGCCGCGATCCGGACTCTGGCGGCCTCGGTCGGCGCCTCCGTGACCCGCCTTCCAGGCGGCATCCTGATCCTCCGTTAAGTTCCGGACTTTTTTTGTGACGGCCCCATCCCGTCGACGTCTTCATTGGTGAGGGCGGAGTTTGCGCACGGAGCGCCGGCAGTCCTCGAAACCGGATCATGGGGTTTGCGCAGATGGAAGAACGGGGGATGACGGGCAGTCGCAGGGGCTCGATCGCTCGCAATAAGGTCACGGCAAAGCAGCGTCTGGCGATTGCCCTGCTCGGGTCGACGATCCTGGGTTGTAGCGTGCTTGTGTCTCCCCCGGCTGTACGCGCGCAAACCCGGCAGACGAATGCCGATCAGGCCGTTCGCTTCTCGATTGCGGCGCAGTCGCTCTCGTCGGCGGTTGATGCATTCAGCCGCGCCACGGGATGGCAGATCGGCTATTCCTCGCGGATCGCACGGTCGACGACGACACGCGCAGTCTACGGCACCATGTCGCCTCGCGAGGCGCTCCAGACGATGCTGGCCGGGACGAACGTGCGTATCCGGTTCACGGGCCCGACAAGCGCCGCATTGGTTGATGCTTCCGAGGTCTCAGATGCCGGAGGGGCGGTCGATGCGGACGGCTCACTGGTGCTGGATACCATCACGGTCGAGGGGCAAGTCGGTTCAGCCAACACGGATGGCACGGGGTCGTACACCAGCAGTATGGTCACGGTGGCCGGCAAGCTGCCGGTGAATGTCCGCGAAGTTCCCAACTCCGTCTCCGTGGTCACCCGCCAGCGCATGGATGATCAGAATATGACCACCCTTCAGGACGCGCTGAAGCAGACGACAGGCGTCGTCGCGCTGCCATACAGTGGCAATCTGAGCGGACACTACTCTTCGCGGAGTTTCGGCCTTGGCACTCAGTACGAGGGCATGTCCGCGACGACCGGTATCCGAGGGATGCCGCAATTCGATCTTGCAATGTATGATCGTATAGAAGTTCTGCGCGGGCCTGCGGCACTTTTCAACGGTGTTGGCGAGATCGGGGGCGTCGTTAACCTCGTTCGACGTCGGCCGCTCGACATATTCAAGATCGGCGGTGGTATCGACGTCGGCTCATGGAACAACTACCACGGATATGTGGATGTTACCGGCCCTCTTGTGCCGTCCGGGGCGATCCGGGGGCGAGCCATCCTGGCGGGAACTGACCAGCATTACTTCTACAATACTGCATTCAGTCAGCGTTTCATGGGCTATGGGATCGTAGAGGCGGACCTTGGGCCCAATACAACTCTGACGCTTTCCGGGGCGCATCAGGAGAGCCGGTCGATCCCCTTATATGGTTGGGGAACCTATCCCGACGGTCGCTTTCTCAACATCAGCAGAAGCGTCTTTCCGGGGGCGAGCTGGGGGATTTCACAATACCCGTCGACCGAAGGCTATGCAGATATCAAGCATCGGTTCGACAACGGGTGGGTGCTCAGGGGCAGTTTCCTCCACAGAGACACCGAGGTAACCGGCAATCAGGCCTATGTGTACAGTGCGCTGGACCCGATCAAGAACACAGCGAGTCTAGCGACGCAAACGATGGATCAGCGATATGATGTAAACATCGCCGATGTTCATTTGGGCGGACCGATTGATTTTCTTGGCCGCACTCACCAATTCGTCTTTGGAGCGAACTATAGCTATGGTTTGAATCACGTCGGATCCTCGCCATTCACGGTACTTCCGGACTGGTATATCTACGGTCCAAGCCCTGCAGATCCCGGGTTGGTTGTGACAAACGGCACCGACACGCGAACGGTGCAGTATGGTGTCTATGGGCAGTCCCGGATAAAGGTACTGGATCCCTTGACCCTCGTGCTTGGCGGCCGTCTTTCGAATTACGAGGCGGAAACGAGGCAATATCTGCCAGTCAAAAAGCCCTGGTCTACGACGTCGAAGGTCAGCAGCAGGTTCTCGCCATATGCGGGCATCGTTTATGACCTGACACGGGACATTTCGGTGTATGCCAGCTATTCCGACATTTTTCTTCCTCAGTCGCTGCTCGCATCTGATGGGTCCGCACTTTCGCCGGAGCAAGGCAGACAGCTGGAAGCTGGCGTGAAGGGACAATTCTTTGATGGAAAATTAAATGCATCTTTCGCCGTCTTTAACATTAAAGACACGAATCGGGCGTTGGCCGATGCCGCAAATCCAGGATATTATACTGCGTCTGGCGAAGTGACCACGAACGGCCTTGAGGCGGAAATCAGCGGCGAGCTGACGCCGGGCTGGAACATATATGCCGGATACTCCTATGCCCGCTCTGAATATAGCCGCGACCCTGTTCTCCAGGGGCAGCGTTATGACCCTCGCCAACCGGAACAGCTGTTCAAGCTCTGGACCAGCTATAACTTCCAGAACCCGATGCTTTCCGGATGGAGCATCGGCGGCGGGGCTCGGCTGGCAAGTGACATGCGCAGCGACAGCGCGCCGATCATAAAGCAAGGCGGTTATGCTGTTTTCGATGCGCAGATTGGCTATCAATTCAGCGAGAATGTCAAAGCTACGCTGACAGTCAACAACATCTTCGACAATAGATACTATGAGCGTGTCGGATGGACCAATTGGTTCAACCAGTTTGGTACTCCGCGCAGCGTGACGTTCTCGCTGCGATCGACATTCTGAGAGGCGAAGGAAGCTGTCTTGGAGAGGATGGGCAGTAAGAGAGGGTGGGTGATGGAGCGGGTCATTGGCTCGCGCGACCGTTCGATCGTGCCCCTGATCGGGCAATCCTCACGGCGCGGCTTCCTGACGAGCGCAGCGTGCCTGACGACGTCGCTTTGGGCCTTTCGCGCCCATGCGTCGCCGCTTCGCGTCGTGTCGCTGGATGCCGCGCTCACGCAAACGATGCTTGCCCTGGGCGTGGCTCCGCTGGCGATCTCGAACCGGAGCTTTTATCGCCGTTTCGTCATCGAGCCCGTGCTTCCGCCGGACACGATGGAATTGGGGACGCGAGCCGAGCCGAACATCGAGCTGCTTGCGGAGCTCCGGCCGGACCAGATCCTTTATTGCCCAGAGTTCGGCGAACTTCCCGACGCGATCGCGGACATCACGAGGAAGTCCGCCATCCCCATCTACACTCCGGGCGCCAGATCCTTCTTTGCGAATGCCCAGGACGCGACGCGGCAGGTGGGGGACGCTATCGGCCGACGCTCATCGGCCGATAGCTATATAGGGCGCGTCGATGCCTTGCTGGAATCCTCGAGAATCCGCCTGGCGAATTTCGTCGGGGCGACGTTTTGCCTGTTCACGTTCCTGACCGACCGGCGGGTGAGACTCTACACTGATCGAAGTCTGCTGAGTGGAGCTCTCGCACGGCTCGGCATCCGCAATATCGTCACCGAGGCCGGGAACAACTGGGGTTCGATCGACGTCGGTATGGAAACTCTCGCAGCTTATGAAGCCACCCGGTTCGTCCACATAGGCGACATGCCTCTCCGAACGACGGCCGGACCGCTCTGGGGTGCGCTCCCGTTCGTGCGGGAGGGTCGGCTTTCCTCGGTGCCGGCGAACTGGATGTTCGGTGGCCTGCCTTCGGTCGAGCGGTTCGCGAGGGCCTTCGTGCCGGCCATGGAGGCGCGCCTTGGCCGTCGGGGTTGAACCATGCCGGACGAGCGATGTGCCTGCCGCCTCCATCGCCCTGCCACTCGTGATTGGCAGTCTGGCAGCTGTTGCAACCGTGATGACGGTTCACGGCATTCGGGTTCTCTTACCCGACGGCGCGTGGTGGCAGGCGATCTGGTCACCGGATCCATTGAACATCCGTCAGGTCATCTTCCACTACAGCTATCTGCCGCGCCTCGTCGTCAGCCTGCTCGCGGGCGCGATGCTGGCTCTCGCCGGGGTCGTCTTCCAGCAGGTTCTGCGCAATCCGCTCGCGGAACCGGCGACGCTGGGGGTATCATCCGGAGCGTATCTCGCCATGACGTTCGCCACCTTGTGGTGGCCGGCCCTCGTGGAATGGTCGCCGGAAGCGGTTGCTTTTGCGGGCGCGGGCGCGGCGTTGCTCCTCGTCTTCGCTCTCGCGGCTGGCCAGAGATTTTCTCCGCTCGCCCTCATCCTGGCCGGGCTCGTCGTGGGGCTTTTCTGCGGGACGGTCACGGCCGTCCTGACGCTGTTCCACAGGGAGGCACTGACGAGCGTCTTCCTGTGGGGCTCCGGCTCGCTGACGCAGAACGACTGGAGCGGCGTATCCTACCTGCTGCCGCGCTTCCTCCTCGGGGCCATAATCGCGGCGCTGCTTCTGCGCCCGCTCGGCTTGCTCGCGCTCGGTGATGGCGGCGCCCGCAGCCTTGGTCTTTCGCTAGGCCTGTTCCGAGTCGTGGCCCTGCTTCTGGCCGTCACGCTCTCGGCCTTCGTCGTCAGCGCAGTCGGAATGATCGGCTTCGTCGGCCTTGCGGCCCCCGCACTCACGCGGCTCGCCGGCGCCCGCCGTCTCGGGCAGCGGGCCATCTGGGCTCCGCTCTTCGGCGCGGCGCTGCTCTGCTGTGCCGATCAGGGCGTCCAGGCCGTAAGCTCGCCGTCCCGGGAATGGCCGACCGGCATCGTCACGGCGTTCATCGGCGCGCCCCTGCTGCTCTGGATGCTGCCAAGATTGCGCTCGGCAGCCGGCATGTCGCCTTCAACGGCCAGCGCCTCGGTGCCGAGGCTGGCGGCTCCATGGCCGGTGATCGGGTCAGGCGCGCTCGCGCTGGCGCTCGTCGCCTATCTCGCCCTGACGGTCGGCCAGAGTTCCGGTGGGTGGCGCTGGCTGTCCGGTTCCGAGCTCGACGCACTCCTGCCCCTACGCTTGCCGAGGCTCGCCGCCGCGGCTTCGGCCGGCGCGATGCTCGCGGTCGCGGGCACTCTGATGCAGCGGCTGACGGGCAACGCCATGGCGAGCCCGGAAGTCCTGGGCATCAGCGCCGGAGCCTCGCTCGGCGTGATCGTGCTGGCTTTCGCCGCGGACACGCCGGACCGCGCCATGCAGACCGGTGGAGCCGCCACCGGAGCGTTTGCGGCACTCGCGATCATGCTGAGCCTGGGACGCAAGGCATCGTTCTCTCCGGAGCGGATGCTGCTGGCAGGGGTGGCGTTGACGACCGTGTTCGGAGCGCTGGTCGCGATGCTGCTGGCGTCGGGCGACCCACGAATGTCCATGCTTTTGTCGTGGATGGCCGGATCGACCTATCGGACGACGGGGCGTGATGCGATCGTCGCATGCGCCGTCACAGCCATGCTGCTGCCTGCCATGCCGCTCGCCGCTCGATGGCTCGATATCCTGCCGCTCGGGGAGACGACGGCGCGGGAGCTGGGCGTGGATGTCGCCCGCAGCCGGCTCGCGATACTGATCGCAACGGCAATCCTCACCGGCGCGGCCACGCTGATCGTCGGCCCGCTCTCCTTCGTCGGGCTGATGGCTCCGCACATGGCGCGGATGGCGGGCTTTCGTCTGGCGCTGCCGCAGCTTGCCGGCTCGGCCGTTCTCGGCGCGCTGATCATGGTC